>DMQJ01000375.1:12297-12669 GCA_003455715.1 Acidimicrobiaceae bacterium
CAAAGTCGGCGCTGAGACCGCACCCCGAGCGGTGCGAGCGCCGATGTTGGTGGGGTGGGGGATGGCGATCAGTGGGACGACTCGGTGTGGCTGGCCCGCATCGCCTCGGAACGATCGCGGATGCCCAACTTGCGGTAGATGTGCATGGTGTCCTTGGCGATCGTTGAGACGCTGTAGCGCAAACGCTCGGCGATCTCGGGGTTCGACAACCCCTCGCTGATGCCGGAGAGCACGGCGCGTTCGCGCTCGGTGAGGCCCATCGCCGACGAGCGATTGCTCCGAGCGGTGGAGAGCGCAAGTTGTTGCGCCTCGCCGCGGAGGCGATCGAGGCCGGGGCGGCGGGTGGCCTCGATCGCCGTTTGGATCCAGCCG
>DMQJ01000152.1 GCA_003455715.1 Acidimicrobiaceae bacterium
GCGTACTCGCCGGACTCCGTCGAACGGGCGACATCGAACTCGCTCCGCCCCCGGACATCGCGGCGATCCGGTCGCTCGTCGAGCAGCTCGCACAAGCCGAGGTCGACGCCACGATCGTCATCGACGGATGCGACGGACAGCGGATGCCACCCGTGACGGTCGGCGGCGCACACCGGATCGTGCAGGAATCGCTCACCAACGCTGTCCGCCACGGCGGACCCGGCGTCGCAGTCGTCGTCACGATCGCCTGCCGCAACGGAGCGCTCGACATCACCGTCAGCGACGACGGGCCGGGGCGTGCGGCCAGGTCGGACACCGGTGACGGATCCGGACTCGCCGGTATGGCCGAACGCGCTGCCGTGCTCGGCGGCACGTTCGAGGCCGGCAACCGTCCTGGTGGGGGCTTCGCCGTCCACGCCGTCCTGCCCATCATGCCCCGGCGGGCCGAGCCATCGACGAAGGAGCAGCGATGATCCGCGTCGCTATCGCTGACGACCTCGAGATGATCCGCACCGGCTTCGAGCTGATCATCGACAACGAACCCGACATGACCGTCGTCGCATCGTGCTCCGACGGCAACGAGATCGTGGAAGCCTGCCGTACGCGTCACGTCGACGTCGTGCTGATGGACATCCGCATGCCGAACCTCGACGGACTTGCCGCCACCGAACGGGTGCTCGCCCGGGCCGACTCTCCACGGGTGCTCATCCTGACGACGTTCGGCCTCGATGAGTACGTCTCCGCCGCGGTGCTCGCCGGGGCGTCCGGCTTTCTGCTGAAGGACGCCTCCGCAAGCGACCTGGTCGCTGCCGTGCGCGCGGTGGCTGCCGGTGAGGCAGCGCTCTCCCCGTCGATCGTCAAGACCGTCATCCAGCAAGCACGCGGTGGGTACCGCACCCGCAAGGTTGCCGGCATCGACGATCTCACCGAACGCGAACGGACCGTGCTCGAACACCTCGCCGCAGGTCGATCGAACGCCGAGATCGGTGAGCAACTGTTCCTGAGCGAAGCGACCGTGAAGACCCACATCAGCCACGTGCTCGCCAAGCTCGGCGTGCGCGATCGAGTTCAGGCTGTCATCGCCGCCTTCACCGCCGGCATCGTCCAGCCCGACATGCCCGACATGCCCGACGGGCCGAGCACAACGGGTCGCGCAGGGGGCTGACATGTACGAATCCACCACCCTGTTCGCCTTCGCGGTGGCATCGCTCGTGCTGGTTCTGCTGCCCGGTCCGAACTCGCTGTTCATCCTCGGTGCCGGCATCAGCGGCGGACGACGCCATGCTCTCGCCGCAGCCGTCGGCGTCGAGCTCGGCACGATGGCCCATGTGCTGGCCGCCGCCCTCGGCCTGTCCGCCCTCCTCCAGTCGTCTGCAGTCGCGTTCTCCACGATCAAGTACCTCGGTGTCGCCTACCTCGTGTATCTCGGCGTGCGCGCCCTTCGGTCGAAGCCGGACGAGCCGGGCGAGGCGCCCCACGGCCAGCGATCAGCACTCGCCTCGATGCGCAACGGCACCCTCGTCAACGTCCTGAACCCCAAGGTGTCGCTGTTCTTTCTCGCATTCCTGCCGCAGTTCATCGACCCCGACCGCGCTGCGACCCCGCAGATCCTGCTGCTCGGCACCGTCTTCTTCGCGATCGCCCTCACCATGGACCTGTTCTACGCGATTGCATCCGGTGCGGTCGGCCGATGGCTGGCACGACGCCCCACGCTCCTGCGCCAACAGCAACGCGCCGCCGGCGTGATCTATCTCGCCCTCGCCGCGCTCGCAGCGACCCAGGGCAGCCGCATGTCGAACAGCACCTGAGCGCCCACGTCTTCGACGACGACCCGGCAGCTACGGGTCGCATCGATCACCCAACTCACGTCAGGACGACGACCGTGACCCCACCGACCAAACCGCCCGACGAGTGCACAAGCCTGCAGGACATCCGCACCCAGATCGACCGGCTCGATCGCCAGATCGTCGCCCTCCTCGGTCAGCGCCTCAACTACGTGCACGCTGCCGCCGCGTTCAAGACGTCGGAGACGACGGTTCGTGCCCCCGATCGAGTAGCGAGCATGCTCGAGGACCGCAGGCGATGGGCCGCCGAGGAAGGCCTCCTACCCGACGCCATCAGCCGGCTGTACGAGGGCCTGATCGAGTACTTCACCAACCACGAGATGCGGGTCTGGTCGCGCGACGACTTACCCGAGCACTTCGGTGAGTGTGCGCCGCATCACCCTGGCTGACGCCATTGCGGATCCCGTCGTTCGGCATCAACGAGCTGGCGGAGTCCCCGCAGAGGTTGGCGTCCCGTGAGGTGGTGGAAGTAGTGGAGGGGACGACCTGTTGAGTAGTGCGCCTCGGCCCCGAAGCGCAGCTTCTACAACGACGGTGCACCTGTTCGACGGCCGCTGAGCGACCCGCGGGTTACACCGTGCGGCAATTGGTGCATGTGTTTGGACACGGGGTGAGCGAGGACGTCTGGATAGGTGAGCCGTCTATCCGCTCGGCAACGACACGCCCTTATCGCGCCGCTGATCGAGCCGATCTCTCGTGGCGCACGCTGCCCGGCCTGGGCGATCGCCGCCGGCACACTTGCCACGGTGGCCGATCACCGTCTGGGGCTCCGGGCCATCGGGCTTGTCGAGCAGCTGCTAGCAGTCTGGGCCACAAGGCGCAGCGGCGCCGATCGTCCGCGAGGGTTGGCACCATCTGCACCTTCCGACCTGGTTCGGGGCCTGGTGTAACGCCCCTTTCAGCTCACTTCCAGTACTACGGCTCCGTCCGGCACCCAACCCTTCTCGCCACGAGCGTCCTCGACGAACAGAAAGCCGCTCTCCCCGAAGTGCGCGAGAAAGCGGTCACCCGGTTCGACGTCGAGTTCGAGAGCCGAGAAATCCCGCTGAATAATCCACTCCTCGCCTCGACGCTCGAGCCACGCTTGCGGCGTCCAGCCTTCGCGCCCGTCCGGCCCGCGGCACCAGACCCAACCGACTATGTCGGTCGATTTGCTCACCTCCTCGTCCAGCCGGACAGCGTCGCCGGCCCGAACAGAGATCGGGTTCTCGTACGGTCTCTCGTAGTGCGTGCGGCCGACGACCATCGTGCCGTCGGGAAACTTGAAAAACATCTCGCAACCTCGCCGATGGGAGAGTGGCGCGCACAATACTGAGCCCTCGAGAATACCGCTACAGATCGGAAGGGACTGCCGACCCCGTCGCCAGGCGGTCGTTCTGCGGTGGTGCGACCGCGCAGGAGCCCTCACCCGGGTCGGTGTTGGCCAGCAATGCTCACCCATCGTCCTACCGACTTCACGTTCGCGGGATAGCTCAGCAGGTCGTCACGGCAGCCCTGACCTCGTGCGACGACACCACCTTGGCGTACCCGCTACTCCGTCGCCCGCGCAGGTCAACCGTGTCGACCGTCCAGCATCCGTCGGATGCTTGCGGGCGGCCAGGAACTCGCTGACTTCATCGGGGGGCCTTTAGCTGAGAAGAGCAGCCGCATCGCGCGTAGCGACATGGCCGAGCCGGGTGTCGGGTGGCGACGTGGGTTGCGGCACCTCGGGAGTGAGCTTGGCCATCCAGTCTCGATTCACCAGCGCCCAACCGTTCAGATCGAGTCCGATCGGCGGCTCGACGACTTCGAGTGGGTGATCACGGGCCGTCAGCAGTTCTCCGAGGCGGGTACCCCAGGCGCGACCCGCCGTGTCGGCGTCCACAACAGCGACGAGCAGTCGCCCGGTGCTTGCGGCATGACGGACGAGGACGTCAGCCACTCGCTCATCGGGCGCCTGCGATCCGAGGATCCCGACAGCCGCGTAGCCAGCGCCGGCCGCGGTGAGGGCGTCGGGGATGCCTTCGGTGACGAGTAGCACGCCGGCGGTTGTGCGACCGTCGGGTGTGCGGGTCCAGGCGAGGCGTGGGTTCGATCCGAGGCTGCCAGCCGGGTTGTCGTACTTGTCGGATCCGATCGGCTCGAGGTAGCGGGCTTGGACGTACTGGACGTTGCCCTCGGGATCGAGCGCGGGGAAGGTAGCGGCGAGGGAGTGGCCGTGGGGGAGGCCTCGTCGGCGGGACATCATCGCTCGGCCGGGGTCGGCACCGACGTGGTTGGCCCGGAGGAGGTCATCGTCGAAGCCGCGGGCGTGGAGCCAGTCGCGCACCGGTGCGCCGGTGCGTCCCCACAGGATCTTCTCGCAGGCGTGCACGTAGCGGACCACCGATGGATCGAGGGGGACAACGCCCGGCCGGGAACGTTGCGGCCTGCGTCGTGCGGGTGGGAGCGGTTGATCAGGGATCATCCCGGCGCGGTTGGCGAGCCATGCGATGGCGTCGGCACGGTTGACGCGTTGCGTCGCGACGATCAGATCGATGGCGTCACCGCGGTGGGTGTTGTCTCCGGACCAGCAGCGCCATCGCTCATGTCCACGGTGGTCGGTGTGCATGGTGACCGAGGCGTGTTGGTCGTCATGGTCGGGCATCGGGCAGTGCCAACGGCGACCGCGGATGCTGTGCGTAGCGGGCGTTGCGAGCTCGTCCAGGAGTTGGGTGAGGTCGGTGCGTGCCAGCACGTTAGCGATCTCCCAACGGGGCTGCCGCGTGCGTTCGCCGTTGCCCATGGCGTTACGCGGCCATCGCCTCGTCGGTGTCGCACACCTGCCGTTCGGCGTCGGTGAGGACGGTGTGAACAACCGCGCCGCGACGCTGCAGCCGCCACAGCGCTCGACCGCGAACCATGGTCGCCACCCAATCGCGTTCACGCTCGGAGAGTCCGAACAGCTCGGCAGCGGTGTTCACCTGGTCCGGCGGTTGGCGGAAGACGATGCGGGTCTGGACGTCGGAGAGAAGTCCGGCCGAGATCTTGGCGGTGGCGGTGCCATCGTCGGACTGAGCGGTGAGATCCGCTGGCCGGTGGCAGATCAACCAGGTGGACACTCCGAATGTGCGCGACAGCTTGATCGCTGCTTGGAAGTGGCGGGCACCGTGTCGGACAGCGGCCCATGCTTCGTCGATCACCTGGAGGACTCGTCGGGGTGAGTCGCGTTGGAGTGTGGCGGCCAGCCATGAGGTGGCGGCGAGCATCACGAGGGGGAGCGCTTCGTCGTCGCCCCACACGGCGGAGAGATCGATGACGAACCCTGGCCCGTTGTCCCAGTCGATGTTCACGGTGGTCGGGCCGTCGAACATGCCGGCGAGGGTCCGTGAGAGCAGTTTGTCGACGGCGAAGATCACCGGTGTCGCCGCGTGTGTGAGTTCGAGTGGTGTCCGTCGCGACAGGGCGACCAGTTCCTCCGCAGGGTTCGCCAACGTCGCGGCAACGTCGACGAACGTGAAGGGACGTGCTTGGCGCGCGAGGGTCGTGATCGCCCACCCGAGCACTGCGTCCTCGATCGGGTCGAGTCCGCGGCCGAGGACACCTGCGACGAGTGCTGCTGCCAGTGACTGTCGGCGCACGGTCTCGGTGGGGTCGCCGCGTGCGTCGAGTGGGTTGAGCCGGTCAGTGCCACCGGGCCGCAGCTGGATGACCGGCAAACCGTGGGCGGCAGCGAACGGGCCGTACTCGCCCTTGGGATCGAGGATCGTGACTTGTCGCTTGGACCCGTAGACGGCGAGCTCGCGGCCGAGCATCGCCTTGACGAGTGCGGACTTGCCGAAGCCGAGGTCGCCGACGATCGCGACGTTGGGGTTGGTGAGATGCGTCGGGTACAGCTCGAAGGGGTCGAAGAAGAACCCGCTTCCGCCGCCGGTGACGTTGACCCCGATGTACGGGCCTCGCTCGCCGAACCCGGTGTCGGTGTGGCACGGGTACACCGACGCGAGGTGGGCCATCGTCGCCCGGTGGCGTTCGATGTGCAGTCCGGGAGCTCGGCGCCAAGCGGGCCGGCTGGCGTCGGGCAGCTGTTCGATCGGGGCGTTCATGACGTGAACCCGGGAGTCAGGGCGCGTCCCAGCGGGAGCGACGCCACCCAGCCCTGGTCGTGTCGTGCATCCAAGGGCCGGAGATCGAGCAGGCATTGGGCTGCCGCCTGTTCGATCACGGTGCAGTCGTCATCGAGATCATCGAGCGTCGAGGCGCTAACGTTCACGAGCCCGACGAAGCGGAACTCCGCGTGCCCTTCGGACAGCTCGTGCTCGCGGCGTTCGGCATCGGCGAGCCGTTTGCGTTCGCGGGCGTTGACCCGGAACCCCTTGCGTTCCTTGAGGTCGCTGTCGGCTTCGCGGGCCATCACTTCACGATCGGCGGCCCGCGCTGCACGGCCCATCGGAACCGGCTCCATGACGACGGTCACGGTGCGGATGCAGTGGGTGTCGGCGAGCAGTCGTGACAGCCAGTCGGAGGGCACTGGCAGCTGAGGCCAACCGGCAACCCGATAGCTGCGGTGGAACGCATCGTCGACGTACACGTGACGCCAGTCGGGTTCGACGACCATCGGCCCCCACTCGAACGCCCCTCGCCGCGCTGCTGCCGCGAGTGATCGCGTGAGCGTCAGCACCTGTGCTGCGCGGGCTGGCGCGCTGCGGACTCGGATCGCACTCGACAACTCCAAGGCCGACATCGGAGTGTCGACGTCGAGCCCCGCGGCTTCGAGCCGTGACGCCAACTGTCCTGACTCGTCGAACAGCGCGTCCACGGCGGCGGCGAGTGCAGACTTCAGCGAGCGACGTGCTCGGACGCGGCGCAGGTCGATCGTCACTGCGACGAGGACCTCGTGCGCGATCGTTGCCGGGGCTTGCTCGTCGACGAGCGCCAGGTAGTCCGCCACCGCAGGGTCGTGGAGCCGCTGATCGATCCCGACGGCATCGAGGAACGCCCGGTGGGTGTCACTGGTGACGGGATGGCTCCACTCCTGCCACACCACATGCCGCACCGGAGACTGCTCACGGGCCAGCGGCGACAGAGCAGCACCCCACGCGCCCAACATCGCGTCCTGCTCGACTGCGCCTGCCAGCGGGAACCCGTAACCACGAACCCGGAGCACCGCAGTGACCGTGCCGGCCGCCTTGTCCCGGATGACCCCGAACGGACGGTCGGATGGCTCGATGAGCTCGAGCCCGTGAAGCGCGTCCGGCAGCACATCGTCGGTGTTGTCCCCGACGAGTGACGGGCGGACCCAACGCCGGCGACGGATCGCACGTCGGCCATACAGCCGGGCGCCAGGCACGAGCGTCTCGGCAATCGGGGCGCCACGCCAGCGCCCGAACGCCAATACGGAAGCGACAGCCGGACCGATGAGCCCTGCGAGAGGGTGCAGTGGCGTCTGGAGGGCGACGGCGAGGACGACGGCACCAACGATCATGGGGACCGCTTGCCGTGCGCTCAGTCCGAGCAGCAGCCCTGGCCGATTCGAGTCGGCGAACCGGTAGGCCCGTGCGTCACTCATCGGTGTCGTCTCCCGATGCAGAGTCATCCGCTGCGATGCCAGCGGAACGAGGTGTTGGCCGGCGTTCTCGTGTCGGTGGAAGGGTCGGCGTTGACGCTCGGGTCGACCGGGAAGCACCGCCGATGTCGGGGGTTGATGATCCGCCCGTGCTCGAACTCGAGCCTGCGGTGGTCGGCCTCTGTGGGCTGGGTGACGCGGACCCGGCCGACGACGGGCCGCTCCCGGACGCCGCGCCGGTCAGGCCGGGGATC
>DMQJ01000238.1 GCA_003455715.1 Acidimicrobiaceae bacterium
GCGGCAGCACCAACGTGTTCGCTCGCACGCTCGGCATGCCCAACGACCCGGTGGCGGCGGTGCGGCAGCTGGCCGACGGCATCGCCGCTGGGGGCTTCGAGCCGATCGGGCTGGGCAAGGTGAACGGGCGGTACTTCTGCTTCCACACCGGCGTGGGCTACGACGCCGCGGTGGTGAAGGAGGTCGAGCGCCGCGCCAGCCTGAAACGTTGGCTCGGTCACCCCCTGTTCATCTACGCGTCGCTGCGCACCTGGGTGGCCGGGTACGACCGCCACCAACCGCACTTCTCCGTCTCCAGCCCCGGTGCCCCCACCATCGACGGCTTCTTCACCGTGGTGCTCAACACCAACCCGTACACCTACCTCGGCAACCGCCCGCTCGACCTGTCGCCGGAGGCCACGCTCGACCGCGGCCTGGTGGCCGTCACGTTCCGCACCCTCAGCGTGGGGGCGCTGCTCGGTGGCCTCGGCGGCGCGCTGCGGGGCGGCGGCGTGAAGCCGAGCGACACGCTCGACCTGCGCACCGATCTGTCGGAACTGCAGCTCACAGCAATCGGCGGCGGGGTGCCCTACCAGCTCGACGGCGACTACCTGGGCGAGACGGAACGGCTCTCGTTCCGCCACGTGCCCGAAGCGGTCAAGCTGGTGCGCCCGGCGGCACCTCTCCCCTGAGCACCGCCAGCGCCACGTCGGGCACATTGGTGCAGATGCCATCGATGCCCCACTCCACCAGTTCGGCCATTCGCTGAGGGTCGTCGCACGTCCACGTGTTCACCTCGATGTCCGCTGCGTGACAGGCGTCGACCACCTCACGAGTGAGCAGGTGCACCCAGGGGTGCAACGCCACATGCCCTCGGGAGACCAGCATCGGCACCACGTCGTCGGGGATCACCGAACACAGCCACGCAGTGCGGATGGCGGGCGCCAAGGCACGGCAGCGATCGACCGTCTCGATGCGGAACGAACTGATCAACCAGCGCTCATCCTCCGCACGAGCCACCAGGTGGGCGATGGTGTCGTCGGCGATGGAGTCGGTGGGGTCGAAGTCGGGCTCGTCGGGATCGTTCTTGATCTCTACGTTCACCCACATGCCCGCACAGGCGTCGAGCGCCTCACCGAGGGTGGGCACGTCGGCCGGAAGTTCGCTGTACGGCACCTGGGCGATCACTCGGCCGTCGGCCAGGCCGGGATTGTGGTGGATCACCAGCACCCCGTCGAGGGTGCGCCGCACATCGAGTTCCACGGCGTGCGCACCCATCTCGCCCGCACGCCGAAAGGCCGCAAGCGTGTTCTCCCGCTCTGCACGGCTCGCACCTCGGTGCGCCATCACTGCTGTCACAGATACCCCCTATCGCCAGGAACTATGCCCCGGGACTTTCGACCCCTTGTAATGCACACGATTGTTACTTACCGTTTGCCTGCGCGTGAACGGATGCACAAGCGGCAGCCGCTCCGAGCAGTTAGACCGGTCCCTACCACCCCTGCGGAGTGAAACGTGTCGATTCCGGCTTCGAGTCTCGTCCTGGCCAACGCCGACTACACCTGGCGCCGAAACGCCATCTGCCGAGACACCGACCCCGACCTGTTCTTCCCTGTGGGCACCACCGGGTACGCATTGGTGCAGATCGACAAAGCCAAGCAGGTGTGTGGCGAATGCCCCGTTGCCGAGCCGTGCCTGCAGTACGCCCTCGACACCAACCAGGATTCGGGCATCTGGGGCGGCACCAGCGAAGAAGAGCGCCGCGTCATCCGCCGTGCGCACGCCGCACGGCACGCCGCCGCCGTCTGACACCAGCACTCCGGTTGCTCGCACCCCGTGGCCGCTCAGACCGGCACGGTGAGATCGACGACGGTGCCCACGCCATTGAGCTGATCGCCGAGACCGACCGCCTCGAAGTCGGCCGACGTCCCGACACGCATCGAGATACTGCCGTTGAGCTCGGTGGTCACCAAGGTGCGCACGATGCTCAGCCCGAGCCCGGTGGCCGTGCCGAGCTCGAAGTCGGGCCCGAGTGTGCGACCGTCGTTGACGACCCGAATGTGCAGCTGGTGGTCGTCGTGCGACAGCACCACCACCACATCGCCACCGTCGCTCCCTTCGGGGAAGCCGTGATCCACCGCGTTCTGGAGCAGTTCGGTGAGCACCACACTGAGCGGAGTGGCGATGGTGGAGGGCAGACGCCCACCGTCGCCCTGCACGGTGAAGCGCACCGGCCGGTCGACCGACTGCAGGCCTTCCTCCGCCAGACGCAGGAGTGGCCGCACGATGTCGAGGAAGGCAACATCGTCGCCCGGTTCGCGCGACAGGGTCTCGTGGACGAGGGCGATGGTGCGGATGCGGCGCACGCTTTCGGCCACCGCAGCCTTGGCCTCCGGCGACGTGAGCCGTCGCCCCTGCAGACGCAGCAGTGATGAGATGGTCTGCAAGTTGTTCTTCACCCGATGGTGGATCTCGCGAATGGTCGCGTCCTTGCTGAGCAACAACTTGTCGCGCTTTCGCACTTCGGTGACGTCGCGCAGCAGCAGCACCGCCCCGTTGGGCACCGGGCCTGCGTCGGTGCGGCTGAGCAGCGGGATGCAGCGGGCCAGGAAGGTGACCTCCGGGGTCTGGTCGAACTCCTCGATCACCGGCAGAGCGGTTTCCACTGCGTGGCGCACCGGGCTGTCGTCGAAGCCGAGCTCGGCCAGCCGCATTCCGACCGCGTTGGCACCGATGCCCACTCGGTGAAGGGCCGACACGGCATTGGGCGACCCGAACAACACCCGCGCGTCGCCGTCGAGCACGAGCGCTCCGTCGCCCACCCGCGGTGCCGCACTGGAGTCGGCGACCGGCCCGCGGAACGGGAACAACCCCTCAGCGATCATCGTGGCGAAGCGCCCGAACACGCCGATGTACGTGCGCTCCAACTCGCCGGGCTGACGGCTGGAACGGCTGCTCCACTCGCGCGTGAGCACGGCGATGACCCGCTGGTCGCACCGCACCGGAATGGCCATCATGCGGACGGGCTCGGGCACCGCATCGACCGAGATCTCGCCCTCACAGATTTCCCCGGCGGAGAACGCCGTGGTGAGCAACGGCAACTCGTTCTCGGCCATCGTGCCCACATAGTCGGCGGGGTAGATGGTCTGCCCGGTGGCAGGGCGCACCTGGGCGATGGTGACCCACTTGCCCTCGCCGCTGGGCACGTAGAGCAGCAGGTCGGCGAACGACAGGTCGGCGAGCATGCCCCATTCGCCGACGAGCCGCTGAAGGTGATCCACCTCGTCGCGGCTGAGTGATGTGTGCTGACGGGCGAGTTCGCCGAGCGTGGCCATACACACTCGAGTGTGCCACGCGGGGCGGTGGTTCACCGCGATCTTCGACCCCGGGGCACCCCGACCAGGTGCGCACCGAGGCGCCGCAGCCCATCGAGGTCGTGCACGTCGGAAGGCAGCAGTGGCGCTTCGGCCATCACCGGCGCCAACCCGGTGAGACGCTCACGGCGTTCGGCCTCACGCGTGGCAGCCGATCGGACGTCGTCGAACCGGCGCGCAACCTCGCCCAGCACCCGCGCCGTCGCTTCCTCTGACACGCCGGCCGT
>DMQJ01000141.1 GCA_003455715.1 Acidimicrobiaceae bacterium
TGGTGGTGGCGCGGCGCTGGCCATCGACTGCGACCTGCGCATCGCCGTCGCGGGTGCCCGGTTCGGCATCACTCCGGCGAAGCTCGGCGTGGTGTACCCGCCCGCTTCGCTCGAGCGGGTGGTGCGGCTGCTCGGCCCGTCAGCGAAGCGCCTGCTGTTCACCGGCGACCTCATCGACACCACCGAGGCGCATCGCATCGGGCTCGTCGACGAAGTGTGCGAGGCCCACGCCGTGGAAGCACGGGTGGCGGAGCTGTGCGCAACGCTCGCGTCGCGTTCGTTGCTCACGCAGGCTGCCACCAAGGAGATGGTGGCGGCAGTGCTCGAGCATGGCTCGGTGCCGTCGGCAATGGCCGATGCGTGGCAGCACGAGGTGGCCGTGTCGGGTGAGCTGGCCGAAGGCGTCGCCGCGTTCGGCGAGCGGCGAGCCCCACAATTTCCGTGGCGGGGCCGCCACAGCTGATCGGTACAAGGCTGAACGCTACGACGCGTCTGCCGGTGGGTGGTCGTACACCTCGGGATGATCGAGCGGGTGGTGCAGCCAGCTGATCATCTGCCGCAGCTGGTGGTAGGCGTCCAGCCGGTGCTCATCGGTGCCTCCGGCCTCCGCGCCGGCGCACACTGCATGCAACCTGCGGGTGAACGTGGGGCCCAGCTCCAGCAGGCCCGATGCACCCTCGCTGGCCCAGCGGGCGAGCACCCAGCGCACCAAGGCCCCCTCGGGTATTCCGGTGGCAGCCGACAACCCGCGCACGGTTCGCAACGGGTCCACCTTGGCGTAGAGAGCGACGTCGGCCTTCAGGTTGGCGTCCTTGTCGTCGTCGGGCCACGGCCCCGTCCACGCCTCCAGGTGCACCACCGGTGTGTCGTCCATCGAACGCCGACGCTACTGCTCGCTCGACGACGTGGCTCCGGGCGCAGAGTGAGCGCCCTGTTGGGCCGACTGAAGTTGTGTCTCCATCAGCAGCGCCTTGGCTGCTGGTCCGAGCGTCGAGCGATAGCGATGAGGCAGGTGCGCTGGATACGACACGAAGTCGCCGGTGTGCAGCTCATGGACCTCGCCGTCGACTTCCACCTCGATCGGCCCCGCCACCACGTACAACGCCTCGGTGCCGGGGTGCTGCCAGCGCTCGCGGAACTCGGTGGCCAGGCCGACCAGTTCGATGACATGGAACGGAGCGTCGCCGGGCAGGAGCAGCCGGCGCAGCGACTCGCCCGGTGTTGCGATGTGCGCCACCGACACGTCGTCAGCGCGTGCCAGCATCGGCCCGACGCCGTCGCGACCACCCCCGCCGAACAGCGCCTGTGGAGTGGTGCCGAGCGCCGAGGCGATTCGGTACAGCGAGTCCATCGACGGGGTGGCCCGCCCGTTCTCGATCTGCGACAGGAAGGGTTGCGACAGCCCTG
Source organism: Acidimicrobiaceae bacterium (assembly GCA_003455715.1). Taxonomy (GTDB): domain Bacteria; phylum Actinomycetota; class Acidimicrobiia; order Acidimicrobiales; family Ilumatobacteraceae; genus UBA668. The sequence goes on from DMQJ01000141.1 coordinate 1,408, forward strand.
CGCGCTCGGCAAGTGCGACGAGCGTGAGTTCCTGCTGATGCCGTCGCTCGCGAATGGACGCACCGAGACCAGCGGTCGGAGCCGAGGCCGATGGGGCGGGAGGGGGAGCGGCGAGATCGCTCACGAGACGAGCGGGACGACCTCTTCCATGAACCGCTGCATCTGCTCGACGGCCTTGGAGTACGGGTCGCCGAGCAGGTGCGGGAACAGGGTGAGGTACTCGAGGCCGAGCAGATCGCGGTACTCCTGCACCTGTGCGGCGACTTGCTCAGCCGTGCCCACCAAGATGGTTCGCTGCTCCATCGACTCTTCGAGCGTGGGGATGAGGCCCGGCTTCACGGGCTTACCGTCGGGCCCCATGTACCCGCGACTCCAGCCATATGGGCCGAGGAACTTCCAGAACTCGTCGTGGCCGTCGCGGGCGCTGGCCATCGCCTGCTCGTGCGTGTCTTCGATGCGCACGCTCACCACCAGCATCCGCTTCTCGTGTGATGCCAGGGTGTTGCCGTGGGCGCCTTCGTACACCTCGCCGTAGCGATCCCACATGCGCTTGATGAATGTGGGGTGCTGGTTCCAGAACACGGCGCCATGGCCCACCTTCGGCGTGTACTCCACCGTGGGCGGGCTGGTGGCTGCCTGCCAGATCTCGAACGGGTAGATCGGCCGAGGGATGAGGGTGAGTTCCTGCACGGTGGTGCCACGGTCGGGGATGCCGGGAACGGGCAGTTGGAAGTACTTGCCGTCGATCTTGAAGCGCTCCTGGGTGAGCGCCATGCGGATGATCTCCATCTGCTCTTCGAAGTACTCGCGGTTCTTCGAGTCGTCGGCGGCCTGGTCGGGGTTGTCGTGCGACCCGATGGAGATGTGGAAGTCGTTGAGGTGCAGGATCTCGCGGGGCACGGTGCCGCGGCCCACACCGAGGATGCCGCGGCCGCCCGACAGGTTGTGCATGGTGGCGAAGTCTTCGGCAAGGCGGAGGGGGTTCCACTGCGGGACCACGTTGAACATTGCGCCGAGGCGGATCTGCTGGGTGCGGGCCGCAATCCAGGCCGAGATGAGGATGCCGTTGGGGATGACCTCGTAGCCCTCGTATTGGAAGTGGTGCTCGGTGGTCCAGAAGCTGTCGTAGCCCAGCTTGTCGGCCTCCACCGCGGCGTCGATGTACTTCAGCGTGGCGTCCCAGCACGCCTGGTTGTCGTAGCGGCGATCCATGGGGTTGGGCAGGCCAGCCCCCGCATCGTCCATCTCGACGCCTCCGAAGAAGAACGCTCCGACTTTCATCCGTCACCCTTTCTCGCGAACTGCTGTCGACCGTAGCACGATATTGATGACGTCAATATCTCCGCTCTGTGCCGCTTACGTGACCAGTGAGCGCGCACCGGGCGCGTCGTCGGCCGGCGTCTGCGGGCTCGATGGTCGCTGGGTGAGGGCGCCGAGCGTGGCCAGCACCGGCACCACCAGCAGCGCCCAACGCAGACCCACCATGTCGGCCAGCACACCGAGCGCCAGCGGCCCGAGGGTGACCGCCACGCCGCTGGACAGTGCGCAGTAGGCGCCGAG
>DMQJ01000551.1:0-4630 GCA_003455715.1 Acidimicrobiaceae bacterium
GGCGAGGAGAAGGCGGCCGCGAGCCCGCCCCCCCGCGCGGCGGGCCCCCCCGCCGGCCCCCCCCCCCCGGGCCGGCCAAGACGCGGGAACCCGAGGTGGGGGGGGCGAGGCTGGGCCGCCGCGGCCGCTATCAACTCTCCCCGCGAGGCGAACTGTCGTTGAAGGGCATCCCGCAGCCGGTGCGCATCGTGGAACTGCTTCGAGAGGGCGGGCCGCTGCCGACACCGGAGCCAGCCAACGCGCCGCCACCGCTCCCCGACACCCAACCCTCGTCCGGGTCCCTGCCGCCACCGACCGGCGATCCGACGAAGCAGGCGGCCTCTCACGACAGTCGTCCCGCAGGGCGGCGCGCCGGACTGATCGCCGCAGCCGTGGCGATTGCGGCAGCCCTCGGCGTCGGCGGGTGGATCGCCTTCGGAGGGCAAAGCGACGACAACTCGACCACCGCCTCAACGGGCGCGTCGACCGAACCGTCGTCGAGCGCTTCGAGTGTCAGCACCGGCGACTCCCTAGCGACCGACGCACCCGACCCCGAGTCGCCCGACGTCAACCTTGAAACGCTGATGAGCCCCGAGGAGATCCTTGCCCTCGACGTCGACGTTGTCCTCAACGATCCGTCGCCTGTGGCAACGACCTATTCAGCCGACGACCGCATCGTGGTCGCCGAGGTCACCGTGCCAGAGGGCACGTCGTTCAACGTGTACTGGAACCCCAGCGGCGACTTCAACCCACGGGTTCGGCTGCGAGTGGTGAACGAGTCGGGAGACGTCGCCATCGTCGATGGCCGCGGCCTGGTGAACACCGAAGCCATCGTGAGCGATGGCGGCACCTACCGGATCCTTGTCGGAGCCGGAGGCACCAAGCCCGGCACCGCCGACCTGCAGGCGCTGTGGGTACCCGACGAAACCTAGGCCCGTCGCGGAGGCGATGATCGACGGTTCAGCCAGCTTCGTGATGTAGGCCGCGCGTCTCAGGCGAGCAGTGCTGCAAGGTCGTCGAGCAGGGAGGCCGGATCCGCTCCGATACCTTCGCCGTAGAGCTTCACCTTCGGTTCGGTGCCGCTCGGACGCACCTGCAGGCGCACGTCGTCTCCGAGCGACAGACGCAGCAGGCCTGCCTCGTCGAACCACTGAACGGCCGTCACCTCATGGGCCCCGACGTGGGTGGGTGGGTTGGCACGCAGCCGGGCGACTGCCGCGGCGCCGTCGGCGGGGGGCATCCGCACCGACTTTTCGGCCATCACGTGACGACCGAACTCGGCCGCAATGGCATCGAGCCGGTCCTGCAACGTGAGCCCTTCGGCAGCCGCTACAGCGGCCACCTCTGCCATCAGCACGGCAGCGGTGATGCCATCCTTGTCGAGCGGGCGTTGGGCCACCAGGTACCCCAGTGCCTGCTCGTATCCGAACACGAAGTGCAGTTCGGGATGCTCCAGCACGGTGTGTCCGATCCACTTGAAGCCGGTGAACGTCTCCAGGCAGGTGGCGCCGTGCGCGGCGGCCATGCGGCCGAGTAGCGACGACGACACCAGGGTGGTGACCACCAGCCGGTTGCTGCCCTCGCCCGGCAAGGGGTGGCGGAGGATGTGGTCGGCCAAGAGCCAGCCGATCTCGTCGCCGCCCAACCGCCGCCAACCGCCATCGGGCGTGGGGATGGCCACGCCGAGTCGATCTGCGTCAGGGTCGTTGGCGATGGCCAGCAGAGCGCCGCTCGCCGCGGCGCGGGCCATCAGCAAGTCCATGGCACCCGGCTCTTCCGGGTTGGGAAACGACACCGTGGGAAAGGAACCGTTCGGCTCCTGCTGCTCGGCCACCACGGCAGGCGCCGGCAGACCCGCGGCGTCGAACGCCTCCATCAGCGTTGCACCGCCCACACCGTGCATGGCCGTGTAGGCAACGGGCACACCCGTCACCTCGGGGCAACGTCGCACCGATGGAACGTCGGCCAGGTAGGCCTCCACCTCCGCGCGGCCGAGACGTTGGATGAGCGGATGGTCGGCCGGTGCCAGCGCCACGGTGCACGGGTCGATGCTGTCGATGTGCGAGCTGATGAGCGTGTCGGCCGGCGGCACGATCTGCGATCCGGTGTGCAGGTACACCTTGTAGCCGTTGTCGGCGGGTGGGTTGTGCGAGGCGGTGACCATCACACCTGCCGCCGCGCCGGTGGCGGTGATGTTCCACGCCAGCACCGGTGTGGGCACCACGAACTCGAAGAGCATGGCCTTCACGCCTCTGGCGGCGCACACTCGCGCCGTGTCGAGCGCGAACGAGTCGCTCTTGCGGCGGGCGTCGTAACCGATGATGACGCCCTTCTCGGCGGCATGCGGCACGTGCACCAGCAGGTAGTCGACCAGGCCGGCGGCTGCTTGCTGCACCACGAGGCGGTTCATCCGCTGCGGGCCGGCACCCACGGCAGCGCGCAACCCGGCCGTGCCGAACTGCAGTCGGCCGGTGAAGCGCTCGACCAGTTCATCAGGGGAGCCACCGAGCAGCGCAACGAGTTCGTCGCGCATGTCGGCATCGGGTTCGGCGGCCATCCACCGTTCGGCGGCGGCCCGGGCTTCAGCGACGCGATGGGCTTCAGCGGCGGGAGTCATGAGAGCGTCCTCAGGGCAGCAGGGTCTTCAGTTCCACGAGCGGCCGCGGCCCGACGTGGGAGATCACTTCGGCAGCCGCGATCGCACCCAGCTTCGCGCACTCGGCGAGCGGCCGCCCGCGGGTGTAGCCGAACAAGAACCCGGCTGCGAACAGGTCGCCCGCGCCGGTGGTGTCGAGCACCTGTTCCACCGGCTCGGCGGGCACGTGCAGCACGCCGTCGCGGGTGACGATCACGCACCCATCGGCGCCCACGGTGATGACCGCGAGATGGCAGTCGCGCCGCACGCACGCCACAGCCTCGTCGAACGACGCCACCTCGTACAGCGACAGCAGCTCGGCCTCGTTGCCGAACAAGATGTCGACCTCGTCGGTGACCAGCGCACGGAAGTCGTCTCGGTGCCGGTCGACGCAGAACGAGTCGCTGAGCGTGAGGCTCACGAGCCGACCGTTCGCATGCGCCACCGACGCTGCACGGCGGAAGGCCTCCTTGGCCTCCGGACGGTCGTACAAGTAGCCCTCCATGTACAGCACTGCACCGGCGGCCACAGTGGCTTCGTCGATGTCGCTGGGCTTCAGCAGGCTCGACACGCCCAGGTAGGTGTTCATAGTGCGCTGGGCGTCGGGGGTGACCACGATGATGCACCGACCCGTGGGCACGTCGGCCTCCGGACGGCCCGCACGAAACTGCACGCCAACGGCTCGCAGGTCGTGGCCGAACACGTCGCCAAGTTCGTCGTTGCTCACCTTGCCGATGTAGGCGGCCTTGCCACCGAAGCTGGCCACCCCGGTCATCGTGTTGGCCGCCGACCCACCACTCATCTCCACGGCCGTGCCCAACGCCCGGTACAGGTAGAGGGCGCGGTCGGTGTCGATGAGGGTCATCGACCCCTTCACGAGTTCGTACTGGTGGATGAACCCATCGTCGGCGTGGGCGATGACATCGACCAGTGCGTTGCCCACACCGACGACGTCGTAGAGCGGTTCGTTCCCGGGGGCGCCTGACACGTGCATCAACGCTACCCGCGTAGCGCCCATCGCAGCCGGACAGGTCGGTACCCTGGCGAGATGACCGACAACCCGTACCGTCTGCCGCGCGCCGTCGTTCCGCACCGCTACACCTTGGCGCTCGAGCCCGACCTGGCGGCGGCCACCTTCGTGGGGCACGTGGTGATCGATGCCACCGTCGCCGAGGCCGCCGACAGCGTGGTGCTCAATGCCGACGAACTCACCATCGAAGGCGCCCACATCGACGGGCAGCCCGTGGAGTTCACGCTCGACTCGGCCACCGAACGACTCGTGCTGCACCACACGGTGCAGTCCGGGCCCGTCGCCATCGAGCTCACGTTCACCGGCGAACTCAACGACAAGCTGCGCGGGTGGTACCGCAGCACGTTCACCGATGCCGACGGCACCACGCAGGTCATCGCCGCCAGCCAGATGCAGGCCACCGATTGCCGGCGCGCGTTCCCGTGTTTCGACGAACCCGACTTCAAGGCCGTCTTCGACGTCACCCTCGTGGTCGAGCCGCATCTGATGGCCATCAGCAACGGCGCCGAGGTCGAGCGCCACGAGCAGCCCAACGGCAAGGTTGCCATTCGCTTCGCCCCCACCATGCCGATGAGCACCTATCTCATCGCCTTCGTCGTTGGTCCGCTCGAAGCCACCGAGCCGGTGATGGTGCCCCGTCCCGACGGGGGCGATCCGGTGCCGCTGCGCATCATCCACGTGCCTGGCAAGGGCCACCTCACCGAGTTCGGTCTGCACGTTGGGGCGTTTGCACTCGACTGGTACCAGCGCTATTACGGCATCCCGTACCCCACCGACAAGTGCGACATGATCGCCCTGCCCGACTTCGCGGCGGGCGCGATGGAGAACCTCGGCTGCATCACCTATCGCGAGAACCTGCTGTTGGCCGATCCGGCTGCGTCGACCCAGTTCGAGTTGCAGAACCTGGCCGACGTCATCACCCACGAACTGGCCCACATGTGGTTCGGCGACCTGGTGACGATGAAGTGGTGGAACGGCATCTGGCT
>DMQJ01000551.1:4820-5769 GCA_003455715.1 Acidimicrobiaceae bacterium
CATCTGGCTCAACGAGGCCTTCGCAACGTTCATGGAGGTCGCCTGCTGCGACGCCTACCGCCCCGACTGGTTGCGCTGGACCAGCTTCAGCCTCGAGCGCAGCATGGCCTTCGAGGTCGACAGCCTTGCCAGCACCCGCAGCGTCGAGTACCCGGTGGAAGCACCGGAAGACTGCGACGGCATGTTCGACGTGCTCACGTATCAGAAGGGTGGCTCGCTGCTGCGCATGCTCGAGCAGTACCTCGGCGCCGACCTGTTCCGCCGCGGTGTGAGCCACTACCTATCGGTGCACGAGTACGGCAACACCGAAACCGGCGACCTGTGGGACGCCATCGAGGAAGTGGTGATGCAGGGCGATGGCCCCGCCGTGCCGGTGCGCACATTGATGGACAGCTGGATCTGGCAGCCCGGCTATCCGCTGGTGCGGGCCCGCCTCGACGGGAGCACTCTGGTGCTGTCGCAGCAGCGATTCGCTTACGGCGACACCGACGACGCCACCCTGTTCGTGGTGCCCGTGCACCTGCGCATCGACGGCGAGGAGGTCAAGGTGCTGCTCGATGGCGACGAGTTGCGAGTGGCATTGCCGTCGCCCGACAGCTCTGTCGTGGTCAACGCAGGCGGGCATGGGTTCATGCGGGTGTCGTACGACCAGACGCTGCGCGGCCGCATCGAGCGCGAGCTTCCGTCGCTCACCATCCTCGACCGCTACAACCTCGTCGACGATGCATGGAATGAGGTGGTGGCCGGTCGCCTCGCGGCAGCCGACTTCCTCACCTTCGCCGAAGGGTTCGCCAGCGACCGCGACCTTGCGGTGTGGCAGGCGCTCGCCATCGGCCTGCGCGGTGTGGGCCGCTTGGTGGAAGGCGAGGCGCTGGCGGCGTTCCGGGCCCGGGTGGCGGCACTCGCTGCTCCGCTGCTGGCCGACCTCGGATGGGCGCCGGTCGACGGC
>DMQJ01000406.1 GCA_003455715.1 Acidimicrobiaceae bacterium
GGGGGGGGGCGTGGCGGGGGGGGGGGGGGGGCCCCGGGGGGCTTGGCGTGTTGGGGGGGGGCCACGGCCCCGGTTCCCCCGGGGCGGGCCACTGCCCCAGTGGCAGCGGCAGGGCCCCCCCCACCCGCCACCGCACCACCCATGGCCGACGCCAGGGCCTGCACCGGCTCGCCGTGACGGAAGCGGCGCAGGTCGTCGCGCAGGGCCTCGGCGGTGGGGTAGCGCAGTTCGGGCTTCTTGGCCAGCAACTTGGCAACGATGGCCTCGAAGCTCTTCGGCACGTCGGCCACGATCTGGTTGAGCGGCTGGGGCGCGTCGTGCACCTGCTTGTAGGCGATGCTCACCGGGTTCTCGCCGGTGAACGGGGTGCGCCCGGCCACCATCTCGTACAGCACGATGCCCAGCGAGTAGAGGTCGCTGCGAGGGTCGGGCTGGGCGCCCTGGGCCTGCTCGGGCGAGAAGTAGCTCGCCGTACCCATCACCGAACCGACCTGGGTGAGGTTGGCCTCGGTGGGCGCATTCATGGCCCGGGCGATGCCGAAGTCGGCCACCTTCACCTGGCCGTTAGCGCCGATGAGGATGTTGGCCGGCTTGATGTCGCGGTGCACCACGCCGTTGCGGTGGGCAAAGCCGAGGGCGGCCGACACCTCGCTGGCGATCTCGGCCGCCTGCTGGCTGTTGACATGGCCGTTGGCCTTGAGAATGTCGGCCAGGGTGCGGCCCTGCACGTACTCCATGGCCATGAAGTAGGTGTTGGCGTACTTGCCCCAGTCGTAGACCCCGACGATGTTGGGGTGGTTGAGGTTGGCCGCGCTCTGTGCCTCTCGGCGGAACCGTTCGACGAAGTTGGGGTCGATGGCGAACTCGGGGAACAGCACCTTGATGGCAACCGGCCGATCGAGCAGCAGGTCGCGGGCGAGGAACACGTCGGCCATGCCGCCGCGTCCGATGCGCTGCTGAAGTTCGTAACGGTCGTTGAGAACCGTCGGTTCGGGGTTGCCGCTCACTGTGCTTCTTTCCGGGCGGTGAATCGCCCCACGAGGATACCGATGGGTAACCAGCTTCTGTGGTCATCGGTGACACCGGTCATGAGCATGGGAGCGGCGCTCACTGTCAGTTTTCCGTGGAGAAGAGGTAGTCGAGCACCGTCTTGGCGACAGGGCCGGCGAGGCGGCCACCGGTGCCCGCACTGATTTCGTCGTTGGTGCCCTTGAGCATCACGGCGATCGCGTAGCGGGGTGCTTCGGCTGGCGCGAAGCCGACGATCCAGGCGTGCGAACGCTCGGGTTCACCCGGGCCGTTGAGCTGCGCCGTGCCCGTCTTGGCGGCCGCTTGAATGCCGTTGGCCAACTGCATCTGGGTGCCCGTACCGGTGTTGACCACCTGCTGCATCAGCCCGTTGAGGGTGGCCGCGGTGGCCGGACTGATGGGTGTCTTCCACACTTGCGGGTTGGTGCGCTGCAGCACGTTGCCGTCGTGGTCGAGGTAGCTCTGGATGGTGTACGGCTGCATCATTCGCCCACCGTTGGCGACGGTGCCCGCCACCATGCACATGTGCAGCGGCACCATCGCGTCGTTGGCCTGGCCGAACCCGCCGATGGCGAGTAGCGGCAGGTTGTTGGCGAAGTCGATGGGGTCGCCACCCGAGTTCTCGAAGTTGCTGCTGGCCGGGTTGGGCAGGTCGAACGGAATCGGCTCGCCGATGCCCCAGGCACGCGTGCCCTGCACCATCAGTTCGGGGCCGAGTTCGACCGCCATCTGGGCGAACGGGATGTTGCACGAGCGGTAGAACACTTGGGCCATCGACCCGCCGCACTCGCGGCCGCCGTAGTTCTGGATGGGGTCGGTGGTCTGCGGCGGCAGCCACTCGGTCTCGTTGGCCCACGACCGCTCGAGCGAGATGATGCCGTTCTCCAACGCAATGCCCGTGGTGATGATCTTGAAGCTCGACCCCGGCATGTAGCGCTCTTGGTAGGTGTTGGCCAACAGCGGCTTGCCGGGATAGTTGTTGAGGAAGTCGGCCACGTCTTCGACTGCCGCGAAGTCGTGCGAGGCCATTTGGTTGGCGTCGTAGGTGGGGAAGCTGTACATGGCCAGCACGGCGCCGGTGGTGGGGTCCATCACCACCACCGAGCCTTCGCGGCCACCGAGGGCGTCGGCCACCACCTTCTGCAGGTCGCTGCGCAAGGTGAGCACGACGCTGCCGCTGTTGTCGGCGCCACCGAACAAGCCCTCGGCCTTCTGCGCGGGCGTGTCGCCCATGAGCACGTCGCCGGCCACCTTCTCCACCTGGGTGGCCCCGAAGCTGTACGAGTAGTAGCCGGTGACGTTGGAGAACAGCAGTCCCTGCGGGTACTCGCGCTGGTACTTGAACTGGCCGTCGGGCGTGGGCACGCTGCGGGCGATGACCTGTCCGTCGGCGGTGACGATGGGGCCGCGAGGGCGGTTGAAGTCGCGGATGGTCTGGCGATTGTTGAGCGGGTTGTCGTTGAGCGCTTCCTTGCGCGCCACCTGGGTGAAGTTGAGCGCGAGGAACACCACCAGGTACAGCGCCATGAGGGTGCCGGTGAGGCGACGGATGCGTTTGTTCATGCGCGGGCCATCTTCTTCTCGGCGCGACGCAGACGACGGGCCATCATCCGTTCGTTGAACGTCAGGCTGTCGGGCACTTCACCGCTGCGGCGAGCCACCGAGTCGCTCACGCGCAGCAACAGGGCGAGCAGCACGTAGTTGGCGAGCAGGCTGCTGCCGCCGTAGCTCATGAACGGCAAGGTGATGCCGGTGAGCGGAATCACGCGCAACACACCTGCGGTGATGATGAACGCCTGCATGCCCATGATGGTGGTGAGGCCAGCGGCCAGCAGCTTCTCGAAGGGGCGCTCGGCGCGAATGGCCACACGCATGCCGGCGCCGATGATGAGCAGGAACGCGATGAGCACACCGGTGGCGCCCACCAGCCCCATCTCCTCACCGATGGCGGCGAAGATGTAGTCGGTGCTGGCGGCGGGGATCTTGTTGGGGCTGCCCATGCCCAACCCGGTGCCTGCGGTGCCCCCGTTGGCGAACGCGAACGCCGACTGGGCGGCCTGGTAGCCCTTGCCTTCGTACTGGCTCCACGGGTCGATCATCACCGCTACGCGGGTGCGCACCACTTCGAACAGGTTGTAGGCCACCACGGCCGCGCCGGCGAACAGGCCGATACCGATGAGCAGAAACAGCGCCCGCTCGGTGGCCACCCACATCATCACGGTGAAGAGGGTGAAGAACAGCAGCGCCGAACCGAGGTCTTTCTCGGCCACCATCACCGCGACGGCGAAGGCCCAGGCGCCGGTGATGGGCAGCACGTAGCGCAGTTCGGGAATGCGCAGGGGCCCGATGCGCCCGGTACCCGCGGCGATGAGCTCTCGCTTCTCCGCGAGGTAGGCAGCGAAGAACAGGGCGAGGGCGATCTTGGCGAACTCACCGGGCTGGATGTTGACTGGGCCGACGCTCACCCAGATGCGGGCACCACCCACGCTGCTGCCGATGCCGGGCACCAGCGGCAGCATGAGCGAACCGACACCGACGAACAGGAACGTCCACTTGTAGCGGGCAAGGTCGGGCGGCCGTTGCACGATGATGAGGGTGAGCACGAACGCAACGATGGCGATGAAGGTCCACGTGGTCTGCTTGGCGGCTCGCTCGTCGTTGAGGCGGGCGATCATCACGTAACCCACACCGTTGAGCAGTACGGCGAGAGGCAGGAGCGTGGCGTCGGCCCCGCCGGCCATCCAGCGCACCGCGACGTGGGCGGCAATGAGCAGGCCGAGGAGGGCGATGAGGAACGGCACCACCGTGGCCGGCATCTCGGAGTTCTTGCCCAGCGCTGCCAGCACGTAGGCCACCGCGGTGATGCCCGCGGCCATCACCACGAGGCCCAACTCGGAGTTGCGCCGAGCGGCGGCGATGGGCGACGGCTGGGCCATGGGTCAGGGCCCCGACGTTCCGACGCCCGACGAGCTGGTGCTGGGCGAGGTGGTGGTGGTAGCGGGCGACGTGGTGGACGTCGTGCTGGTGCTCGACGTGGTGGTGCTGGAGGTGGTGGTGGGCCCCGGGTCGGGTTCGTTGTGCTGCACCACGAGCACGAACACCACGGTGAGGGTGACGATGACCCCGAGGCCGAGGGCGAACAGGAACCAACCGAGCGGCGACCGACGGCGGGCCCGCCAGGGCCCCGACGCACTTGGAGCCCCCGGCCCCACCACTGGC
>DMQJ01000444.1:0-4454 GCA_003455715.1 Acidimicrobiaceae bacterium
CGCCGCTCTTCCGATCTACTGCTCCGCCCACCGAGCCGGAGTTCCACGGCGACAACACCCCGGTGTTCTGGCGGTTCGGGTTCGACCTCACCGATCAGCTCCGTGCGGTCGGGTTCGAGAGCACCTTGCTGTGCACCGATGGCTGGATCGCGGCGGTCGACGAGGGCCTGAGCGAGTGGCCCACCGGTACCTCGGGCGAGTTCGACGTTGCCTCCATGTTGGCCGGCGTGCGTCGCGCCGACCTGCAGTCGGTGGCCGACGACGGGCTCTCGCACCGGTTCGGCTTCCTGCCGGCCTACATGTTTCTCACCTGGGAGTGCGTGAAACCTTCTGCGGGCTGAGCGGCCGGTCCTGTTTGTCGAGCCGGGCCGCCTTCTGCGCCTTCTTCCACGCCCGCACGACCGCCAGCGAGGCCTCGTCGTGGGTGTCGGCGATGCTGCGCGGCACGTCGTCGCCGAACGCACCGGCTGCCTCACGCCAGCCAGCGGGCTGCACACCGAGTCGCTTGCCGAGCAACGCAATGAAGATGCGCGCCTTCTCGTCGCCGAACCCAGGCAGCGCTCGCAACCGGTCGTACAACTCGGCGCCGCTCTCGGCTCCCGCCCACACCGAGGCGCCATCGCCGCCGTACGACTGATCGAGCACGGTGGCCAGCGCATGGAGCCGCCTGCCCAGCGAGGCAGGGAAGCGATGAATGGCCGGCTTCTCGCAGCACACGGCGACGAACGCTTCCTCATCGAGTGCAGCGATGCGCGACGGGTGCAGGTGGCCGAGGCGGGTGTGCAGCGTGTGCGGGCCGAGGAACGCCCACTCCATCGGCACCTGCTGGTCGAGCAGCATGCCGAACAGCAGGGCCGTACCGTCGGTGTTCAGCAACGCGTCGGCATCGGCGTTGCCGGTGATGAACAGCGTGCCGCCCACCGAAGTGTGGGTCAGACGATGTATGGGTCGGCGGCGTCGGGGTCGATGCCGTAGCGGGCGATGGCATCGGCCACCACACCGGCGTCGACCGAACCTTGCGCCGCCAGCGCTGCCAGTACGGCCACCACCACATGCCCGGCATCGATCTCGAAGAACCGGCGCAATGCCTCGCGCGTGTCGCTGCGGCCCATGCCGTCGGTGCCGAGCGGCACGAACAGTCGGGGCACGAAGCGGGCGATCTGGTCGGGCACCGACTTCATGAAGTCGCTCACGGCCACTACCGGCCCACGGCCTTCGCCGAGCAAGTCGGTGACCAGCGCGGAGCGCGGCTGCTGACCTGGGTGCAGGCGGTTCCAGCGCTCGGCCGCGAGGGCATCTTCGCGCAGGGCCTTGTACGAGGTGGCCGACCACAAATCGACGTGGATGCCATAGTGCTCGGCGAGTTCAGCCGCTGCCTGGCGCGCCGCGCCCTGGGCCGAACCGCTGAACAGCACCGTTGCCCGCTGGTCGCCGGTGGCCTCGGCCCACCGGTACAGCCCACGCATGATGTGCGTCGGGTCGAGACCCTCAGGCATCGCCGGCATCGGGTAGTTCTCGTTGTACAGGGTGAGGTAGTAGAAGACGTCAGGGTCGAGGCCGGGTGACTGCTCGGTGGCGGGGCCATACATGCGCTCGATGCCGGCCTTCACGATGGTGGCCACTTCATACGCGAAGGCCGGGTCGTAGGCCTGGCAGGCGGGCACGGTGCTGGCCAGCACGAGCGAGTGGCCATCCTGGTGCTGCAACCCTTCGCCGAGCAGCGTGGTGCGCCCGGCGGTGGCGCCCATGAGGAACCCGCGAGCACGGGCATCGGCCGCCTGCCAGATGAGGTCGCCCACTCGCTGGAAGCCGAACATGGAATAGAAGGTGTAGAAGGGAATCATCGGCACCCCACGCGTGGCATACGCCGTGGCTGCGGCGGTCCAGCTGGCCAGCGAACCGGCCTCGGTGATGCCTTCCTCCAACATCTGTCCCGACGACGACTCGGCGTAGCTGAGCAACAGGTCGTGGTCGACAGGCTCGTACTTCTGGCCTTGCGAGGCGTAGATCTTGAGCTCGGGGAACAGGGAGTCCATGCCGAAGGTGCGGCCTTCGTCGGGCACGATGGGCACCACGTGCCGGCCCATGGAAGCGTCGCGGCACAGGTTGCGCAGGAGGCGGGTGAAGCCCATGGTGGTACTGACGGCCATCTCGCCCGACCCCGTGCGCAGTTCGGCGAACGCCTTGTCGTCGGGCAGTCCGACGGCACGCTTCGTGCGCACGAGGCGCTTGGGGATGGAGCCACCGAGGGCCCGGCGCCGCTCCATCATGTACTGGTACTCGATGGAGTCTTCGCCGGGGCGGACGTAGGGGAAACCCTCCTTCTCGATGAGGGCGTCGGGGATCTCGTCGTGCAGATGCAGGCGGTCGCGCAGTTCGAGCATCTGCTCCTTGGTCATCTTCTTGATCTGGTGGGTGGAGTTGCGGGCCTCGAAGCCGGGGCCGAGGGTCCAGCCCTTGATGGTCTTGGCCAAGATCACCGTGGGAGCACCCGAACCGAGGTTCTCGGTGGCGGCCTTGTACGCGGCGTACAGCTTGCGGTAGTCGTGCCCGCCACGGGGCAGGTTCACCAGATCGTCGTCGGTGAGGTGCTGCACCATGGCCCGCAGGCGCGGATCGGGGCCGAAGAAGTGGTCGCGGATGTACTGGCCGTCTTCGGTGCTGTAGCGCTGGAACTGGCCGTCGACGGTGGTGTTGAGCTTGTTGAGCAGTACCCCGTCTTTGTCCTTGGCGAGCAGTTCGTCCCACTTGGAGCCGAGGATGACCTTGATGACGTTCCAGCCGGCGCCTCGGAACGTGGCCTCCAGCTCCTGGATGACCTTGCCGTTGCCGCGCACGGGGCCGTCGAGCCGCTGCAGGTTGCAGTTGACGACGAAGATGAGGTTGTCGAGCTTCTCGCGGCTGGCCAGCGAGATGGCGCCGAGCGACTCGGGCTCGTCGGTTTCGCCGTCGCCGAGGAACGCCCACACCCGGCTCTGCGACGTGTCGTCGATCTCGCGGTTGAGCAGGTAGCGGTTGAAGCGTGCCTGATACAGGGCACTGATGGGCCCGAGACCCATGCTGACCGTGGGGTACTCCCAGAAGTCGGGCATCAGCCGCGGGTGCGGGTAGCTGCTGAGCCCTTTGCCCGGGCGCCCGATCTCGCGGCGGAAGTGGTCGAGGTCGTCTTCGCCCAGGCGGCCTTCCAGGAAGGCCCTGGCGTACACCCCGGGTGCCGCATGCCCCTGGAAGTAGATGTGGTCGCCAGCGTTGCCGTCGTCTTTCCCGCGGAAGAAGTGGTTGAAGCCGATCTCGTACAGGCTGGCCGAGCTGGCGTAGGTGCTGAGGTGGCCACCGATGCCGTCGGCCGACTTGTTGGCGCGCACCACCATCATCGCTGCGTTCCAGCGCACGAAGCGGCGGATGCGGCGCTCGATGTGCTCGTCGCCGGGGAACCACGGCTCGGCTTCGCGCGGGATGGTGTTGACGTAGGGCGTGCTCACCGTGGCCGGGAAGCTCACCTGGGCTTCGCGCGACCGCTCGAGCAGTTTGCTGAGCAGGAACCGAGCGCGGGTCTTGCCGTGCACGTCGATGACGGCATCGAGGCTGTCGAGCCACTCCTGCGTCTCGCCTGGGTCGGTATCGGGCAGTTGGTTGACGTAACCGTCAAAGATCATGGGCAGCAGTCTGCCACCGCTACCGGAGGGTAACCCGCAGGTGCCCTCCGAAATCGGTGACGCGCGACGTTGCCAGCGTCACAGGGCGCGTGAGTCGAACAGCCGGGCTGGTGGCAACGGGGTGAATGCAGTGCCCTTCCAGCCGCTCAGATCGATCAGTACGTGGCTGGGAACGCTGATGAAGACGCACAGTCGGCCAGCGCCGTCGAAAGGCACCACGCCGCCGTTGCTCTGCGAGCGGTTCGGCACCACATTGACGATCGACGTCGGCGGGATGCCGTCGACGCAGGGGAACGCCGACGCATAGCCGATGTTCTGGGGGCTGGTGAGGGTGACCGTGACGATGGCCGCGGTGGGGAAGGGGTCGGTGGGTACGCCGTTGGTGCCGGTGATCTGCTGGTCGAGCACGGCGCCTGCGCCGGGCATCGCGCCCGATCGTGTGTCGCGGATGCGCGTCGACGTGATGGGGTGGATGTCGGCAGTCGTGGCGAAGGCGCCGAACACGTCGACCAGCACATGAGCGGTCTTGTCGACGACGACACACACATCGCCGTTGGCGTCGGTGGCCACCACCATCGCCAAGCTCTGGGCCCAACCGGGGTCGATGCTGCGCGACGGCACGACGGGCGGCGTGGTGCCGCACGTGTACAGCGTGGCCGCCGCGGTGCTGCTGGTGCCCAGCACGGTGAAGTTGAGTGCGGCGATGAACGGTGCGTCGGGCACGCCCTCCACGTCGCCGAGGTGCACGGTGAGCGTGGTGTTGGCCGCAAGGGCGGCCGTGGTGCGGGTGTCGACGGT
>DMQJ01000444.1:4677-5121 GCA_003455715.1 Acidimicrobiaceae bacterium
GGCCGTGGTGCGGGTGTCGACGGTGCGCTCGGGGGTGACAGCGATGAACCCGGAGTCGGCGCCGAACGCGCCGGTGACATCGACCACCACGTGCGCTTCGGTGCTCTGATAGACGCACACCTTGCCATCGACCCCGATGGGCACGATGGCCGAACTGGCCACCACCTGATTGGAGCGGAAGTTGAGGTTGCTCACCACCGGCATGTCGCCCCCGCACGGGTAGGCCGTGAGCCACCCGGTGCGTCGCGGGTTGACGACGGTGAGGTTGAGGGCCACCGCTGCGGCATCGGCGGGCACCCCGTTGGCCCCGGCGGCGACGATCTCGGTGACGGCTCCTGCGGGCTGCCGCGTCGCCCCGAGGCGAACCGCCTGCGACGAAATGGTGCTGTAGCGGGTGGCGCCGGTGGTGGTGAGGGGGATGGCGCCGTAGGGGAGGCCAGTTTG
>DMQJ01000427.1 GCA_003455715.1 Acidimicrobiaceae bacterium
AGGGTCGTTGATGGGTCAGGCCGCGGTCGTGGGGGGAAGGGGTTCGAAGCGCGCGGCGAACCGGGGTGATGGTTCGAAGTGGTAGCCACCCCGAACCGGCGGGCCGTCACCTGCCGCTGTGACATCGAAGTGAGTGAGCACGGTTGCCAGGAACAACGATGCGAGGCGAACACTGACCGCCTCGAACGGGCACACATGATGATCGAGGCCGAACGGAGAGAAGTGCCTGCGCACCTCAGCCGTGTCGGGTCGCGGTCGGCTCGAGTCGAACGCAAAGGGGTTGGGAAAGACCTTCGGGTCCTTGTGCGACTCCCACATGCACAGCCGCAGCATCGTGCCTTTGGGGATCACCCTGCCCTCGAATCGGAAGGTGCGATCCACCACCCTGGCCAACCGCTCGCTCTGCTCCAAGCGCAACGCCTCATACACGAACCACTTCGCGGCAGCCGCCGGCTCGGGCGCGGCACGAACCGCCGCTGCCTCCGCCGGGTGGTGCACCGCGAACCACAGCAGCCAACGAAAGAAGGCCCGCAGGTCGAACCGGCCGAGTTCCACCATGTAGATGAGGTTGCCCAGCATGGTGTCGTCGAGACCGTCGGCACCATGGGCAGCGTGGATGGCGCCGAGCAGGCTCGGCGACTCGACAGTGCCATCCGCCAAGGCGACGCGCACCGCGTCGGTGACGTGTGCGAAGCCCGCTCGCTGTGGGTCGCCGATCGTCCACGCATTGCCGCGCGCCCCCAACATGTCGTAGCCCTCGATCAGCGAAGCGTGGTACGCCGTGCCCGGGGCGGCGCCCAACACGTAGGCGGCAAGCGCATCGGTGGTGAACGCCGAGAGACGGTGCAGCAGTGCCTCCGGCTCGTCGGCTTCCGCCGTCAGGCGCAGCTCGTCGAGGCCAGCGAGCCAACGCCCGGTGAGCGCGGCCTCCCACGGCTCGAGCGATGTGCTCCGCAACGCGTCGACCACTCGCCCGCGCACGGATGCGTGCAGTTCGCCCGCCATCTGCCGCATGAAGCCGCCGGGCACCAGCTCGCCGATCGGAAACGTGTACGGAGTGAGCGACGACCTGTGAGTGGCCAGGAGCCGGCGGCATCGTTCGGTGCCGACCACGCACACCCACACGTCGCCCCACGCGGTTGCCGTGAACACCGGGCCAACTGCTTCGGCATGGCGAAGGATCGCCAACCGGTCGCGGCGCTCCGCCAGATCGAGGTCGGGCATGAAGCCACCGGGTAGCCGTCCTCCGGCGAAGAGTGCTCGACGCCGCGCTTGGTGAAGCGTCTTCACCTTCGTTCAGCCTGGCGATCGCGACGAGGCAACGCCGACGCCGGTAAGACGATCGGCAGCAGCGACCGACTCGCGATCGGCAGCCACCACCACGCCCGCGCCTTTCAACGCCGACGCCTTCGACAAGCGGGCGGTCACCAGCGCTCCGTTGCGACCACCGGGCAGCACCAAGAGGTCGGTGGATGCTGCCGAGGCGCGCACCCATTCCAACGGCGGCGCCACCACCACCTCACCCTTGCCGACTTCGCCGGCGAGGGAATCGACCGGCGGCTCGGCACTCACGACCAGCAAGGTGCGGTCGCTTCCAGCGAGTCGGCGGGCGACCTGCGCGGCCAGATACGCAGCCGACGATGGCCGCCGGGCCTGCGAGGGGGCGAGCAGCAGCACCACACGCGTCGGCTCATCGGCGCCGGGTCGGACGAGCACGGTGGGCACCGACGACGAGGCCACCAACCCGTGCTGGGCGGCACCGAGCAGCGTGGGCAGCCACGACTGAGTCTCGGCAGCGAGCACCAGCATCGACGCGTCGTACGAGCCGGCGGCATGGAGGATTCCATCGTTCACCGAGCTGTCGTGGCGCCGGTCGAGTTCCGCGTCGATGCCCAGGCGAGTGATGGCCGCGTGGACGGCATCGCCGAGCTCCGGAGACGGCAGAGATGCGTCGGCCACGATCGATACGGGCCGCACGATGCCTGCATCGGCAGCAGCAACGCGTGCCGCGACGCCCAGCACGGCGTTGGCATCGGCGGTATCGGCCATGTGCGCCAACACCCCCCGCCCGAAGCGAGCCGCATCGGCTTCGGGCACCGGCACCGCCGAGCCGAACTTCTGCGCCGACACCGAGGCTGCGATGAGGCTGACGACGATGACGATCATCACCGCGTTGACCGTGGTGGTGGTGAACAGGCCGATCTGAAGGCCCACGAACGTGGCGGCCAGCGTTGCGGCCGCCTGTGCCACCGACAGCCCGAACACCACACCAATCTCGGCAGTGGTGAAGCGGTAGAGCGGCCGACACAACAGCGCCGCCGCCAACTTGCCGCCGACGCAAGCCACCGTGAAGATGGCCGCCACGCCGAGCGTGCCCGGGTCGATGAGCACTGCCGGGTCGATGACGGTGCCCACCGACACAAGGAAGATGGGCACCAGCAGCGACGAGCCGAAGAACTCGATGCGCTCCATGAACTCGCCCTCATTGGGCACCAACCGATTGAGTGCAAGCCCCGCGAAGAACGCGCCGACGATGGGTTCGATGCCGACCGTCTCGGCCAGCACACCACCGGCGAGGAGGGCAACCAGCACGAAGCCGTAGCGGAGGGTGCGAGCAGCACCAATGCCGGCGAAGAACCACGCCGCGAGGCGAGGCAACACGACGAAGCAGAACGCCCCGAGGATGGCGAGGCCGAGAACGATCTGCGACGCCAACTCGATGCCGTTGGCATCGCCCGACGCATAGCCGGCCACACCTGCCAGCACGACCAGTGCAAGCGTGTCGGTGATGACCGTGGCACCTACGGTGGTGGCGACTGCGCCGTTCGACGACAGGCCGAGGTTGCGCACGATGGGATACACCACCAGCGTGTACGAGGCGAAGAGCGAACCGAGCAGCAGCGAGGCGGCACCGCCGTACCCCACCAACAAGCCACCCACGATGCCCAGCACCAGCGGGATGATGAACGTGAGCAGCGAGAAGCCGATGGCCTGCTTGCGGTAGCGAGCGAACACGGTGAGATCGAGCTCGAGGCCGGCGACGAACATCAGGTACAGCAGGCCCAACTCGCCCAGCGAGTGCACCACGCCATCGTGCGAACTCACCACCCCGAGCACGTTGGGGCCGATGATGCAGCCACCCGCGAGCAGGCCGATGAGCCCCGGGATGCGCACGCGCTCGACCAGGATGGGGGCGGCCACGATGAGCAGCACTGCAAGGAGCAGTTCCCACGCAGTGCCCTCCGGGGCGACGTACTTCAGCAACTCCACGGACCCTCCAACGGTGGGCGGAACTCAAGGCGGGACGAAGGGACGACGCTCACAGCCGAGCCTCGATCACCGGCAGGTCGGCGGGGTCGCGGGCGAACCGGCTGTCGAGCCATTCAGCTGCGAACTGATCGATGGCGCCGCTGTTGTCGAGCGCTCGAATCGCGGCATCGACCGCGGCGACGTTGGCGTCGACGGTCGGGGCATCGGGCGACATTGCAACGGCCCATTGCTCGCGCGTGAGGAAGCGAGCCACGGTGGCCACGCCATCTACCTCCTGCTCGATCACCAGCGCGGTGGGAAGGTCGAGCAGACACGCCTCCACCGTTGCCGCCGCCACCGCTTGCACGCAGGCCGTTTCGTCGGCGAAGACCGTGGTGTTGTCGGGGCGAATCACGTCGCGAACGAGGGCTTCCTCCGTGGTGCCTTCGACAACACCCCACGACCGATCGCGCGCCGTGGCCAGATCGGTGATGTCGTCGTCGTCGGCCGCCACCACCCCTGCGCCCGACTCGTAGTACGGGGTGGAGAAGCGCAGCAACGATTTGCGTTCATCGGTGACGGAGATCTGCGAGAGCGCAAGGTCGGCGCCGTCGAGGTTGCCTGCCACCATCTGCTCGAAGGGCACCTCCCGCCACGCGAGCTCGAGGTCGAGTCGGTCGGCGAGTGCGACGGCCAGTTCGTACTCGAAGCCACCCGTTGGTTCCCCCGCGCTGTCGACGTCCCAGTAGCCGGGAGCGGGAAGCGAGACCGCCACGGTGAGCACGCCAGGGGTGGTAGGGGTGAAGCGCTGCTCGGCCACGTCGCGGGCGTCGTCGCAGGCAGAACCCACTGCCGACAGCAGCGCCAACCCGAGCACGAGGGGAACAAAGCGAGCGGGGCGGCGACGCACGGGCGAGATTCTGGCACCTGCGACGCCAGGACGCGGCAGACTGCTGGCAATGGATGCGCAACAACGCTTCCAACAGCGCGTGCAGGGCTGGGGCGAGCGAGTGCTGCAACGCGTGAACCCGGTCGATCTTGAGCGGATGGCCAGCTCCATCCTCCGCGCCGTCGACGACGTGAGCAGCCAACGGTGGGGGCTTGCGGTGCGCCGAGCCGCGGCCCTTCCGGGCGAACTCCGCCCCGAGAAGGTGGCCGCGCTCACCGCGTCGATGAGCCGCGAGTTGGC
>DMQJ01000502.1:0-5469 GCA_003455715.1 Acidimicrobiaceae bacterium
GTCGGTGGTGGAGAAGGCGTTCGACACATCAACAGACATCGACGCCGGATAGGTGCCCGCATCGGTGTGCGTCACCGTGGAGACACAGGTCACCTCATCGGCACCACCCGGAGCGCTGTCGTCGGCCGCAAGCACCGTCGACTCAAGGGCTGCACAGTTGCCGCCGGTCGTTCCGAACTCCACGACCTCGTCGATGGTGATCGCCACCTCCGACGTGTTGCGGATGGTGCTTGTGAACGAGAACTCCCCGCCCGGCTCATCGAGGGCCGCGGGCGTGCTGCGATTGACGCTCACCCCCGCATCAATCACCCGGTCGGTGACCGCACCCGTCACCGAGTCGACCGCGATGCCGTCGTAGTCGCCATCTCCGCTGGTGACGGAATGCGTGATCTCACACGTGTGCGGGCCCTCGGCAAGCAGGTCGTCGACTGCCGTGACGGTGACGGTGCGGGGCGTGCCCCAGTTGGCAGGGGTGAACACCACCGACAACACGTCGACCTCACACTGAGCGTCGTCAGCGACCGATACCGTCACATCGCTCGTCGGCTCAGATGCCAGCACCAGCTCGTACTCGACACCCGCCGCGCCCTCCGCAACATCGATCCACGTCGGCGTCACCACGACCGCCGGATCCGCGGTGAATGCAACGGATGCCGAGGCGGTGACGGGGGCGGTGTTGTTCTCGTCGTCGGCAATGATGAGGTCGACGTGCGTCAGGATTGACGTTCCGGCGACGCCTGTACGGGTGGCAGTGAAGGAGCATTCGAAAAGGCCGTTCACCGGAATAATTGTGTCGACAGCGTCGGCACAGTCCACCGCACTGAGCGATTCAGCTGAGCCCGGAGACGTGCTGATGGTGAGCGAGTCGATGGTGAGCGGCTCTGTCGGGCCGTTCTGCACGGTCAGTTCGTAGAGCACCGATCCACCTGTCGCCGGAACGCTGGAGGGGGTGGCAGTCAACGTCGCCACCACGCTGCTCGAGTTGGGAGCAGCGTCGTTCACAACAGCGTCAGCCTCCGCCGATGCCGAGTCGGTGGTGGAGAAGGCGTTCGAAACATCCACAGAGATCGACGCCGGATAGGTGCCTGCATCCGTATGCGTCACCGTGGAAAAGCACGTCACCTCATCAGCACCACCTGGAACACCGTCGCTGGCCCCCAGCACAAGCGACTCCAGCGCCGCACACGTACCACCCGTCGTCCCCGACTCGGTGATGGAGTCGATGGTGATCGCCACCTCCGACGTGTTGGCAATGGTGCTCATGAACGTGAACTCCCCGCCCGGCTCATCGATCGGAGTGGGCGTGCCGCGATCGACACTCACCCCCGCACCAATCACCCGGTCGGTGACCGCACCCGTCACCGAGTCGACCGCGACGCCGTCGTAGTCGGGATCGCCGCTGGTGACCGAGTGCGTGATCTCACACGAGTGCGGTCCTTCAGGAAGCACGTCGTCGACTGCCGTGACCATGACGGTGCGCGGCGTGTCCCAGTCGGCCGGGGTGAAGAGCACCGATGTGAACTCGACATCACAGTCGTCGTCGCCCGTGAAGAACACCTCCGTGTTGAACACCGGCGGTGTAGCCAGCACCACGTCGTACGTGTCGGTGGCCCCGCCTTCGGTGACATCCACCACGGTGGGCGACACGACGACGGCCGGTGTGGCGGTGAAGTCGAGGTCGAGCACCACGGTGCCGGCCGAGGCGGTGGGGGTGCTGTTCCACCGTGAGACGTAGATGGTGTAGGTCGTGCCGCCCTCGACGCTGAGATCCAGGATCTCCGAGCGAAGGGACACACCCGCCGACTGTTCGTCGTCGTTGCAGCCAACCTCGGTGAACGATCCTGACGTTCCCGTGTAAACGGTGAGAATGGTGTCGTTGAACGAACCGCTGCTCGACAGCGTGTCGAGATCGATCTCACCGTCGACAGCGGGAGTGAAGCTCCACCACACGGTGTGTGTGCCGACGCGCGGAAGGATTCCTGTGCCGGCCGCGTTCGACGCGCACGAGTGCGGAAGGTCGGTAGGCGACGTGGTGGCGTTCTGCGCGCTCGTCACCGTGTTGGTGTACGGATCGGCGTTCACCACCCGAGCGTTGGCGACCAGATCGTTGTCGGGAATGACGGTCGGTGCCGACCAGGTGAAGTCCACCACGAGGTCGCCCGTCGTGCCGGGCGGCAGATCCACCCACTGCGAAACGAACACGTAGTAGGTGGTGCCTGCGCTGAGATTGCTGGTGACCGACGACCGGAAGTTCGAGCCGCTGATGTCGTCGTTACAGGCAACCGTCGTGAAGTTGCCCGGTGTGCCAGTGAAGATGGCTGCGAGCGTGTCGGGCACACCCGCTGACTGAGCGAAGATGTCGGTCAGCGCAGTGCTCGCCGTGACGCGGGTGGCGACGGTGGGCGTGATGGAGTACCAGACACCCTGGAAGCCAGGGGCTGCGCCGCCGAAGTGGCACGAGTAGATCGGGTCGGTGGCCTCTTCCGTGCCGTACGACTGGTCCGGCTCGGTATCGGTGAATGGGGTGTCGGGCGTGATCACCTGTGCGTTGGCGAAGTTGTCGTTGGCCGGGGCGCACACCCCCCGCTCGACGACATT
The DNA here is from genome assembly GCA_003455715.1 of Acidimicrobiaceae bacterium. Lineage (GTDB taxonomy): Bacteria > Actinomycetota > Acidimicrobiia > Acidimicrobiales > Ilumatobacteraceae > UBA668. The sequence goes on from DMQJ01000502.1 coordinate 2,599, forward strand.
CGACGGGGCCGAGCGGTCGACCCCCCGTTCGGCCAGCACGCGGTACTCGTACACGCCGCACGCCAGGCCGGTTTCACTGAACGTCATCGCCGAACCCGGCAGTACTTCCCAGTAGTCGGCCCACGCCGAGCCGTTCACGCGGCGCTGCACAATGCCCGCAGTTTCGTCAGGGTTGGTATCGGTCCACGTGAGGTCGTGACCATTGCTTGCCGTCGGCGTCAACGTGAGGTCGCTGGCGGCCAGCGGACATGGCCGGGCCGTGGTCGTGTCGGTGTTGGAGTCGACCGACTCGAAGCTGCCATCGAACGCGCGCACGAAGTACGTGAGTTCGCCGCAGGCGGGGGCCGTGTCGGCGAACGTCGTGGCGGGCGCGGCGACCGTGCCAGCCAGGGCAGGTAACCCTCCGTCGACCGAGGCGTACACCCGATACTCGGTTGCTTCCGCCACCGCTGTCCACGACGTACTGACCTCGGTGGTCGAGGTTCCGGTGATGGTGAAGTCGAGCGGCGCGTCGAGGGCCAATGCGCCGATCATGGCCTGCGGACTCACGCGAGGGAACGTCGGCGCGTCGACCGCCATCCGGTAGTCGGCCACCTGCTTGCCGGTGAGCTCCATGTGCGCTTCGAGCTGTGCGGGCGTCATGCTCGCCGATGTGTCGGCGAGGTACTCCAGCAGCAGCGCGGCCGAACCCGCCGCGTAGGGTGTGGCCATCGAGGTACCGCAGAGCTCATAGTCGACCGACTCGTCGAGCCCGGTCGACACGATGGTGCAGCCAGGGGCAAGCAAGTCGACGAGTTCGCCCGCGCCCTGCACCGGGGTGGCGTTGGAGTAGCACGAGACCTTGTCGACGGCTCCCACATCGGTGCATGCACCGAACGCGATGTTGTGATCGCCGTCGCCGGTGGAGCCGACGCCAATGGCTCCCGTTGCGCAGGCCGGGCTGCCCACCCGGTCGGTTTCCGCATCGTTGCCGGTGGCGACGAACACCGACACTCCCTGCGCATTGAGGGCTGCAAAGGCGTCGACGTAGGCGGTGCTGTTGGCATCGCAGGTTGCCTGGTCGGCGAAGAGATCGCCGCCCAGACTCATGTTGATGACATCGATCGTGCCAGGCGTGGTGGTGTTGAGATCGAGTACGTAGTCGAGGGCATTGAGGATGTTGGTGTCGGACGTGTCGCCTGTGGTGAACACCTTCAGCGCATAGAAGTTGGCATCGGGCGCGACTCCCGACGGCCCGGTGATGATGCCGGCAACATGGGTGCCGTGGCCGTCCTGGTCTTCGGCGCTCGTTGCGCCACCGATGCAGTCGTTCTCGGTTCGGAAGCAGGCTTGGCCGACGAGGTCGTCGGCGAGGGCCGGGTGCACGGTGCCGCCGGCGCTGTCGACCCCGGTGTCGATGATGGCCACGGTGACGCCGTCGCCGGTGGCTCCTCCACTGTGCACCGAGGCGACACCCGTGATGGCGTTGGCTTCGTCCATCGTGGTGCGCACCACCTGGTCGAGGTTGATCGCCCGAACCGCAGGGTTGGTGCGCAGCGCATCGAGCGATGCGGAGGTGACCTCCAGCGCGACAGCCGGCAAACGGTCGAATTCAGACACGATCCGGTACGACGAAGCCGGCACACCCGCCAGCGCGTTCGCCTGGCCGCGCCGTACGTCGGCCGTGCGGTAGCCACCTGACGCAGACCGTGTGGCCTCGAACGTGACGATGACTCGCACCTTCGCGGACGAGCCCTTCTCGCCGCCCTGCATCGCCCGCTCCACCGAGGGGCTCACAAACCCGCCCTCGTCCTTCGTCGGCTGTGAGGGAACGGTCGGCACGTTGGGCACTGCTCCAACTTGTGACGGAACGGCCACTCCGCCGCCAGCAACTCCGAACGTCAACACCGCAAGACCTGCAACCACCCGCTTCATCTGGCCCTCCCGAGACCCGTGCCCGCCGACTCCGACGAGCTCGACGTTCGGGGACTGTATTGCACGGAACGCACCTCGACGTGCACTCGGCCGCCTCACTGCAGGTCCCCATCTTCGTGACGATCCGCCGATATGGTCGGCCGAATGGCCCTTCCCGCCGAACTCGACGCAGCACTGCGCGCCGTCACCGGCGCGTTGCCCGCCGCGGAAGAACGACCCGGCCAGCAGCAGATGGCTGCCGCCATCGCCGAGGCCATCTCCACCGGACGCCACCTGGTCGTGGCGGCAGGCACAGGCACGGGCAAGACCATCGGCTACCTGGTGCCGGCCATCCTTGCCGGGCAGCGCACGGTGGTGGCGACCGCCACCAAGGCACTGCAGGATCAACTCGCGGGCAAAGACCTACCCTTCCTGCAACTGCACCTCGGGCGTCGCTTCGACTTCGCCGTGCTCAAAGGGCGCAGCAACTACGTGTGCATGCAGCGCGTGCGCGAGTTGGAAGACCGCGACACCGGCCAGCTCGAGATGGAGGAGTTTGCCGCCACCACGAAGGTGGAGATCAAGCGGCTCACCGCCTGGGCGGGTTCCACCAACACCGGCGACCAGGCCGACCTCACCTGGGCGCCCAGCGACAAGGCGTGGCAAGCCGTCAGCGTCGGCAGCGACGAGTGCCCAGGCGCCAAACGGTGTCCGATGGGCGAGGCGTGCTTCGCCGAGGCAGCACGAGAACGTGCCGCTACGGCCGACGTCGTGGTGGTCAACATGCACCTCTACGGTCTGCACGTCGGTTCGGGCGGCATGATCCTGCCCGAGCACGACGTGGTGGTGGTCGATGAGGCCCACCAACTCGAAGACATCATGAGCGACACGGTCGGGGTGCAGATCGGCGGCGGCCGCTTCACCACCCTCACCGCCGCGCTGAAACGCATCATCGACGACCCGAAGGTCGTCGCGCCC
>DMQJ01000502.1:5658-5837 GCA_003455715.1 Acidimicrobiaceae bacterium
CGCGACACCCTCTCGCCATTGGTGGGCCAGCGGCTGTCGCTTCCGCTCCCGGCTGCCGTGGGCGATCTCCTCGTCGGCGTCCGCGGACGTTTGCAGGCCGCCCAAGACGCACTGCGGGCCATCGAGACCGACGTGGCCGAGGCACAACAGCGCAAACTCCGTGCGCAGCAACTGGCCGT
>DMQJ01000502.1:5990-6435 GCA_003455715.1 Acidimicrobiaceae bacterium
TTCCGTGCGCAGCAACTGGCCACCCGCTTGCAGGAGAGCATCGACCTCGCCCTGCAGGCCAACGAGCGCTACGTGGCCTTCGTGAGTGGGGGGCCCGACTACCCCCGGTTGGAAATCGCCCCGCTCGATGTGGGGCCGGTGTTGGCCAACGGCATCTGGTCGCAACGTACGGCCATTCTCACCAGCGCCACCATCCCCTCGTCGCTGGGCGCACGGGTGGGCTTACCGCCCGGAGGGTTCGACGAGATCGACGTCGGCAGCCCGTTCCATTACGACACCAACAGCCTGCTCTACTGCGCGTTGCATCTTCCCGATCCGCGCGACTCGGGCTACGCCAAGGCGGTGCACGACGAACTCGCCGCGCTCATCACCGCCGCAGGTGGCCGCACACTGGCGCTCTTCACTAGCTGGAAGGCGATGGATGCCGCAGCTGAGGCCGTTCGGG
>DMQJ01000257.1:0-170 GCA_003455715.1 Acidimicrobiaceae bacterium
ACGGCAACACCATCGGCCCAAACCCCGGCGCGGTCGATGCTGCCGGGCTCACCGTGCCCGTCAGCGTGGCGCCAGCCGTCGAGGTTGCGGGCACCGCACCCGCCATCACCACCAGCCTGTCAGGCACCCTGCGCAGCGGTTCGTGGGGCGACGAAGTGAAGGCGGTGCAG
>DMQJ01000257.1:298-3219 GCA_003455715.1 Acidimicrobiaceae bacterium
GAGAACGAGAGCACCCCCTCGGCGGTCGCTGCGTCGACACCTGCGGCTCGGCAGATCATGGCGACGAAGTGAAGGCGGTGCAGCAGCGTCTGCACGACCTCGGGTTCGACCCCGGCCCGGTCGACGGACAGTTCGGCCCAGGCACCGAGCAGGCGGTGTGGGCGTTCGAGGCGCTCGTGGAGGACCGGCCGTACCAGGAGCAGACCGGTGAGGTCACCGATGCGTTGTGGCAGCGGATGCAGCAGCCCCTCGCCTTCCGGCCGCGACGGTCGCATGGCCCCGGCTCCACCCACATGGAGATCTACCTTCCGCTGCAGACCGCAATCGTGTTTCGTGACGACCAAGCGGTGCTCATCACCCACATCTCGTCTGGCGAACTCGACGAGCAGGGCAAGCCAGCGCTGTGGTGCGAACTGGTCACGTACAACACCGACGAATATGGCCAGCCACTCGACGAGCCGGTCACCCGCGACGAGTGCGGCTACTCAAAAACCCCCGGCGGCGTGTTCGAGTTCTACCGGCGTTACGAGGGCAACCGAGTGGGGCCACTCGGCGGCATGTGGAACCCGGTGTACTTCAACTACGGCATCGCCGTGCACGGCGCCCGCAACGTGCCTCGCGAACCTGCATCGCACGGGTGCATCCGTATTCCGATGCACATCGCCGATTACTTCCCTTCGCTCGTCGACAACGGCGACCGGGTGTGGGTGTGGGACGGTGTGAAGGAGCCGGAAGAGCAGACCGACGACGACATGCTGCCGAGCTTCAACTTCCGTAACCCCGACGCCACGACGACCACGTCGAGTACCTCAAGCACGACCACGACGGTGCCTGCGACGACCCTGCCGCCGACCACCGTGCCGCCGACCACCGCGTCGACCGTGCCCGCTGCAACGACCGCATCGGGTACGACAACGTCGAACCCGAACGGCTGACGCCTCACCCCTGCTGGCAGACGGGCAAGCCGCCCAGCACACCGTCGCGGAAGGCGTCGATCTTCTCGAACGCGCTGCCGAGCACGTTGGTGTCGGTTCGTTCGTCGCTGCGACCCAGCGCGGTGACGATGGCCTCGTCGAGGTCGCCGGCCGACAGGAACACCGGTGAATCTTGGGTGGCGGGCGGCACGATGGAGGCCACCCAGGCACCGGTGAGGCAGTCGTTGGTGAGTGCTCGCTGCTCGCCCGTGCGCTGGCTGCCGATGGCTCGTTGTACTGCTTCGCTGTAGGCATTGGAGAACAGGTAGCCCACCGACATGTCGCCGGTGAACGGGTCGGCAGCGAGGGCGGCCATGACGTCTTGGTCCCAGTAGATGACGTTGTCGTCGGGGCAGTAGACGACGTTGTTGGGGAAGGCTGATTGGTCGACGCTGGCGCACGCCGGGTACGGGCCGGCGTTGGGGAACGGGGCAAAGGTGGGTGCAGTGAACGCAACGCCGTTGGCCGCAGTGAGGTTCACCCAGAAGAAGTCGAGACCGGCCGGAATGAGCGTGACGATGTCGCCCGGCCCGGTCTCGGGGTCGGGATTGGGATCGATGAGCGGCAGGTTGCCTGCGTTGGGGTCGGCGGCGTCGAACGGGATGTCGATGAGGTTGTCGAGGCGGTTCTCGTCGAAGAAGGTGGCGCAGCGGGTGACACCGCCCACGAAGCCGTCCTGGAAGGCGCCCACTCGGTCGAAGCCGGTGCCGTGCGCGTTGGGGTCGGCGAGGCCATCGCCCTCGATAGGGTCGCGCACCTTGATCATGGCGATGATGCCCGCACGCACGTCGGCGTCGTCGAAGGTGACCAGGCTGGAACCACCGGTGGCCACGTGCGCCGTCCAGGCCCCGGCGAAGCAGTCGGCCTGCTGCTCTTTGAGGATGACCGGCTGGTTCCAGTTGCCCGAGCGTGCCTGCACGGCATGCCCGAACTCGTGGGCCAACACCACGCCCACGGCCTCCTTACCGAGTTCGGCCACCAGCGACGGCAACAGGTTCTCGTCGTCGTAGGCCATGTTGTCGCCGAGGATGCAGTAGTAGGCGCCGCTGTTGAGCACATCTTCGTACGTGGCAGGCGTGCCTTCGCGGTTGCACCCTGGGATGGGCGCCGTGCGGGAAGGGTATGCCGCGTAGATGCCGCCGGAGAGGGGCTCGAAGGCGCCGCCGTAGGCCTCGGGGTACGCGGCCGCCCAGAACTCTTGGATGTCGCCGAACACCGCGGTGAGGAAGCCGTCGTAGTCGCGAGGGGTCTTGGCATCGCCGAAGTCGACCACGCCGTCGATGACCTCGTAGGTGCGCTCGACTGGCACGTCTTGGCCGGGCACCGTGGACTCGGGGGTGGGGAACAACCCGCCACCGTTGGAACGAGAGTCGAGGGCGGTGACGCCGGACTCGCCCGCACCGCAGGCAGAGGCCAGCAACGCCATCGACAGGAAAGGAACGAGGGCCCGTCTGCGCACGAACGCGAGCATACGCACATTGCCGACCGGCAGAATGTGCGGGTGAGCACTTCGCACCCCACCAGCGTGTACCTCGACCGCATTCAACGTGCCCGTTCCGTGATGGCCGACACTGGGGTCGACACCCTCCTGCTGTCGGTGGGCAGCGACCTGCCCTACCTTGCTGGTTACGAGGCGATGCCCCTCGAGCGGCTCACCATGCTGGTGGTGCCACGCGACGCCGCGGCGACGTTGGTGATTCCCCGCCTGGAGGCGCCGCGCGTGGTCGAGCAGCCGGGTGTGTTCGACGTGCTGCCGTGGGACGAAACCGACGACCCAGTCGCACTGGTCGCCGGGCTCGGGCCCATCCCCGGCGTGGCTGCCGTGGGCGACACGATGTGGGCCCGCTTCCTCGTCGAACTGCTCGGCCATTGGCCGTCTGGGGCCACTCGCTACGTGCGGTCCAACACGGTGATGACCCACCTGCGCGCCCGCAAGGACGCCGCTGA
>DMQJ01000105.1:0-189 GCA_003455715.1 Acidimicrobiaceae bacterium
GCGACATGGACCGCCTCTTCGACAGCTACAGCTTGCTACTCGGCAAGGTCACCGACCATGTGCGCGCCACAGTGCCTCGCCACGACGGCGACAGCGACTTCGTCTACCGCATGGCCACACGGGCCAAGGCGCTCGACGCGGTGCGTGGTGTGTTGCCTGCGGCAGCGCTGAGCAACGTGGGCATCTACG
>DMQJ01000105.1:366-601 GCA_003455715.1 Acidimicrobiaceae bacterium
CGCTGAGCAACGTGGGCATCTACGGGTCGGGGCAGGCGTTCGAGGGGCTGCTCATCCGGATGCGCTCTCACCCGCTTCCCGAAGCCCGTCACTATGCCGACCTGATGTTGCACGAGCTACGCAAGGTGATCCCCAGCTTCCTGCGTCGAGTCGACCTGCCCGAGCGTGGTGGCCGCTGGAGTCACTACCTGTCGAGCGCCCGTGAGCACACCTCCGACCTGGTGGAGTCGCTGTT
>DMQJ01000105.1:790-2581 GCA_003455715.1 Acidimicrobiaceae bacterium
CTCCGACCTGGTGGAGTCGCTGTTCGGCGACACTCCCGTCGACCCTGCCGACTCCGTGACGCTCGTCGACTGGGATCCGGAGGCCGAAGACAAGCTGCTGGCGGCCATTTGCTATCCGCTCACCCATCTGCCCGAGGCCCAGCTTCGAGAGCGAGTACGCACGCTGTCGGCCACCGAGCGCGTAGCGTTGCTGAACGCCTATGTCGGCAACCGCGAGAACCGACGCCACAAGCCCGGCCGTGCGTTCGAACGGGTCGACTACCGCTTCGACGTGCTCAGCGACTACGGCGCCTTCCGCGACCTCCAGCGACACCGCATGCTCACCATCGAATGGCAGAGCCTCACCCCCAACCACGGCTACGTTCGCCCGGAGCTGGTGGAAGAGGCCGGAATGGCAGAGGTGTTCGACGACGCGATGGCCCGCTCGGCCTCGCTGTACGACGCGCTGCACGACGACTTCCCCCAGCAGGCGCAGTACGCCATCAGCATGGCCTACCGCATGCGCTACACAATGCAGTTCAACGCCCGCGAGGCGGTGCACATGCTGGAGTTGCGGTCGTCGCCGCAGGGCCACCCGTCGTACCGGCGCATCGCCCTCGAGATGCATCGGCTCATCGCCGAGCAGGCCGGGCACGGCGCAGTTGCTGCTGCGATGACCCATCTCACACACGAAGCACCCGAGCTGGAGCGCCTGGAATCCGAGCGCCGCGCCGAGGCACGGCGAAGCGGTTCCTGACCGCCCGCTCGGGGCAACGCCTCGGGTGACCGCTGTCACATACAGGGTGAGTAACCTCCGGGGCCACCCGCCGTAGTATCCCGGGCCTCACACCGGGGTAACGACAAGGATTGGCGATGGCTGACGACGACGAGATGATGGAACCGGATGAGTTCGAGGAAGAGGTTGAGGTCGACGACGACCTGGAGCCGGCCGAACTCGATGAAGCCGAGCTGGATGAGGACGCCCTCGAGGTCGACGAACTCGACGAAGACGACGAGTTCGGTGGCCTCGACGACGAGTTCACCGACGACACCGACGACGACGATGAGTCAGAGGGAACTGCCGGGCCGGTGCGTCGGTCGGTGTCGGAGGACGAAGACGAAGACGAAGAGTTGTTGGCTCCCGACGACGTGGAGGCCGACCTCGACACGATCCTGAAGGATCGACTGGTTGCCGTCGACGAAGACGACGAGAACGAAGACGACGAGCCCGAGGAGCGAGGCGAGAGCGCCGATCGACTGCAGCCCAAGCGGGCCGACGAGCAGTTGTGCCCGAGTTGCTTCCTACTGGTGCGCCAGAGTGCCCCTGGCTGCCCCGTCGGCGACGACGAGTGCCCGCTGTTCCGCTCGTGAGCTGATGTCGCACCTGCCCATCTCCCGCCTGCTGGAGGCGCTGGTGTACGCACCGGTTGGGCTGGCGGTGCAGTTGCGCGACGACGTTCCCGCCATGGTGGCCAAAGGGCGGGCCGAGGTGGAGAACCGAATCCGTGTGGCCCGCTGGGTGGGCGAGATGACGGTGCAGTACGGCAAGCAGGCCATCGAACAGCGGCTTGCACCGCACAGCCCACAGCCCGTGGCGAGCGAGGCACCCGCAGCGCCCCCTGCAGCACCGGTGCCCGCCGAGCCGTTCCACGGCTACGCCGCGCTGTCGGCTGCGGAGATCGTCCCGATGCTGGCGCAGGTACCGCATGCGGAACTGCACCTGGTGCGCGACTACGAGGCTGCCACCCGTGCCCGCCGAACGGTGCTGGCCCGCGTCGATGCGCTGCTGGGGGCGTGATGAGATCGGAAGAG
>DMQJ01000196.1:0-2267 GCA_003455715.1 Acidimicrobiaceae bacterium
CATTGCGGGCTGCGTCACCGCGGGCGTGGGGCGATGGAGCGGACCCGTCGGTTCCTCCGGGGCGCCGGGGGCCACTGGCGTGGGCGTGAACAGGGTGTTGATGAGCAGGGGCAACGGCTCGGGGCGGGGCATCTTGGCGGCCACCAACACCAGGCCACGACCGAACTCGGCGGCACTACTGCGATCCGCTGCGTGGGGACGGCCAGCGCGCTCGAGCACCGACGCGAGGGGCCCGAGGTCGGCCGACACCGGCAGCAACTTGTCGACTCGAGCGGCCAGCGTGGCGACCGCCGACTCGGCGACGAACGGCACGGAACCGGTGATGGCCTCCACCAAGGTGAGGCACAGGGAGTAGACGTCGCTGCGGGCTTCGCGCCCAGTGCCTCCGGCAAGCTCGGGCGCGGCGTACTTGGCCACGTCGTTGCTGCGGGCCTGCACCCCGCCTGTGGCGTCGGAGCACACAGCGGTGACCCCGGCGTCGACCAGGCGAAGCCGACGATCTGCACCGAACACCAACGTGGCGGGTCGCACATCGCCGTGCACCATGCCGCGGCGATGCAGCGCATCGAGTGCCTTGCAGGCGTCGAGCCCCACCACCACTGCTTGCGAGGGCGACAGGAGACGACCCCGATCGAGCACGTCGCGCAAGCTGCCGCCGGTGAGGTGTTCGCCGACGAGGTACACCACCTGGTGGCCGTTCCACTCGGCCATTCCATGGTCGAGCAGGGCGGCGAGGTTGGGGTGATGGAGGTCGGCAAGGCCGGTGACCGTGGCCTGCAGCGCCTGCCGCACCTCCTTGCGCACGATGAGGTCGGGGTGAACGATCTTCACCACCACGTCGCGCTGCAACTGCTCGTCGAACGCGTCGAATGCAGCTGCTTCCACCGAACTGCCCCGCCGCGCGCCGAGGCGATAGCGGCCAGCGAGCAGGCCACTCGGGCCGCCGGATTGCGCTGTGTCGAGACCCACCATGGCGCTTCCGAACCTAGCCGGGTTCCGCCGCCGTGCGACGCCGCGGCCACGGAAATCCGAGCGCGCTCAGGCGCTCCGCGGTGCGTTCACGGGTGCAGCGGGCGAGAATGGACGCCGTGCCTCTCCGCTTGCGCAAACCCCAGTGGTCCACGCTCATCGCCAGCTTCGTCATTGCTGCCTGCATCGTGGCGCTGTTCGTCGCCGTCAACATCGCCGTCACCGGCGAGGAGGGCCAGCAGCTTCCCGAGGCCATCGAGTCGATCGACCCGGTGAAGGGCGCCACGCAGGTGCCGGCCCAAACGTCGGTCACCGTCGACCTGCTGGCCGGCTACGAAGGGGTGCTGGTGGTCGACGGGCTGGAGTTGCCGGTGGTGAACCGCGACGAGTACGCCGAGCAAGCGGCTGCCGGCCAGCAGCTGTCGTTGCCGCCCGTCACATTGTTCGAGCCGGGCAACGCGGTGCTCACGTTCACGCCCAGCCCCAACGCCGACATCACCGAGTTCACCCAGGGCCAGCATGTGGTGCAGGTGATCTACTGGAAGGCCGTCGACGGGCGCAGCAAGGCCCGCAGCTTCACCTGGACCTTCGAGGTGTTCTAGCCCTGCTCGTCGTGCGCCGCGGGCAGTTCGCCCGTGTCGAGCAGGTGCAGAAAACCAGCCAGGTCGAGCATCGGCACGCCGAGCGCCTCCGCCTTGGTGACCTTGCTTGCACCCGGGTCGGTACCCACCACCACTGCGTACGTCTTGGCGCTCACGCTGCCAGGGCTCTTGCCACCGCGGTCTTTGATGGCGGCCTCCGCTTCTTCTCGGCTGAACCCCTCCAGCGAGCCGGTCACTACGACCGCCTTGCCGGCCAGGTGCTGCGGCAAGCGGCTGACCTCCACCCTGCCGAACTCGACGCCGGCGCGTTCGAGCTTGTCGACGAATGCAGCATTGGCCGGAACGGCGAACCAGCGGACGATGTTGGCGGCGATGACCGGGCCGACACCGTCGGTGGTGGCGAGGTCGGCCTCCGACGCCTCACGGATGGCACCCAACGTGCCGAAGGCGCGAGCCAACGCTTCACTGGCCGACGGGCCGAGCCCACGGCAGCCGAGCGACGTGAGCACCTTCGGCAACGGCCGCTGCTTCGAACCCTCGATGGCGGCCAGCAGGTTGTCGGCCTTGGTGTCGCCCCACTTGTCGAGCTGGAGCAACTGGTCGCGAGTGAGGAAGTAGATGTCGGCAGGGTCGGTCACGAGGCCTGCCTCGCTGAGCTGCTGCACCGTCTGGTCGCCGAGGCCTTCGATGTCCATC
>DMQJ01000196.1:2454-2898 GCA_003455715.1 Acidimicrobiaceae bacterium
AGGCGAAGTAGATGATGCGTTGGTCGCGCTGGAACGGGCACGCTGGCTCGACGCACCGCGTGTCGGCTTCGCCCTCCGGACGCACGAGTTCGGTCTGCAGCGGGCACGGGCACACCTTGGGAAACTCCCACGGGGCGAGCCCCTCGGGGCGCAACGAGAGCACCGGCCCCACCACCTCGGGGATCACATCGCCCGCCTTGCGCACCACCACCGTGTCGCCCGGGCGGACATCCTTCAGGCGCACCTGGTCTTCGTTGTGCAGCGTGGCCATGCCCACCGTGGAGCCGCCGACGAACACCGGCTCGAGCACGGCAAACGGGGTGGTGCGCCCCGTGCGGCCCACCGAGACCTGAATGTCGCGCAACAGGGTGGTGCGTTCCTCCGGCGGGAACTTCACCGCGATGGCCCACCGTGGCGCCCGGGAGGTGAAACCCAGCACCTCGC
>DMQJ01000196.1:3080-3355 GCA_003455715.1 Acidimicrobiaceae bacterium
TGTGCCAACGAATCCACCTTCACCACGGCGCCATCGATGTCGTAGGGCAAGTCGTGACGATGCGCCTGCCAGTGGCCGCAGTAGGCGTACACCTCCTCGAGCGTGGTGAGCACACGAATCTCGGGGTTCACCGGAAACCCCAACGATCGCAGGAACTCCAACGACTCGCTGTGCGTGGAGAACTCGGGCCCGCCGACGACCTCACCCAGCTGATAGCTCCAGAAGGCCAACCCACGTGAGGCGGTGACCGCGGGGTCTTTCTGGCGCAGGCTGCC
>DMQJ01000544.1:0-4706 GCA_003455715.1 Acidimicrobiaceae bacterium
AGGATGGCCGCCGGATCGCCACCGGGCAGCGTGCCGACGTCGGGTACGGCGGCGATGACCCCGACCTCGGCTGCACCATCAGCGGTGCCGCCTGCGAGACCCTCGGCCGGTGTTCCAGGCCGGATCGCCAACAGTCCACCAGCCTCGCGGCGGGCCGCTTCCACCGCCGCGCGCACACGCGTGTCGCCGAGGTGCAAGGTGACGGTGGCGCCGGGCAGCACCACGTTGGGAACGGTGACGAGGGGCAACCTGGTGCGTGTGGTGGTGTCAGACATGAGCCGCAGGGTAGAGGCAGAAATCTTGCGTCGCTACCGCTCAGGTTTCACACCAACGGCCACGGGTACCGTCGCCCACTCGGGTCGGCGGGAAACGTGCGGCGCTCGAGCAGCCACTGCGCTCGCTCCTGGAGCGCATCGACCTCGTCGTCGGCGAGCAGCGTCGCCACGTCGAGCGGCACTCGTTCTGCCACCGTCTCCACGGCGGCCAACAGTGAAGACGGGATCGACGAACCGGCGAACTCCCAGATGACCGTGCGCAGCTTGAAGTCGGCGGCGAAGCAGAGCCCGTGGTCGATGCCCCACAGGTGGTCGTGCGCGTCGATGAGCACATGGCCGCTCTTGCGGTCGGTGTTGTTGGCGACGAAGTCGAACACGGCGAAGGCCGACAATGCCTCGTGCAGATCGGGGCGGGCCTCGTACACGGTGAAGTAGTGCTGTTGATGGTCGGCGTCGACGAACCACTGCACGCTGCCCTCACCGACTGGGCCGTCGCGCAGCACGGTGGGCGGCACGATGCCCAGCCCCATCGCCTCGCTGAGCCGGTAGGCGGCCACCTCGCGACGATGCAGACCCGGTTCGAAGTCCCACAGGGGGCGCTCGCCGCGCAACGGCTTGTAGATGGCCTGGCCCACTTGCTGGTCGTCGACGACCAGGTTGGCGAGATAGGTGGCGTTGCTGCTCCAGGGCATTCGCCCCTCGATGTGCAACTCCGCCTGCTCGAGCAGCGTTAGTTCATCCGCGGGCATATGTGGCCATCGGGGTTCATCGGGCGGGTGCACCACCGGCACGGCGGCCGGCCGGCCGCCACCACATCGTCGGCGTGGTCGCAGAAGGCTGCGGCCTGGCTACGCGTGAGCAACACCCGCACATGGCCGCGCACCGCGTCGGGTTCGATGGGCTGGCCTTCGTCGTCGACCTCCATCACCTCTTCCAGTTGCAGCAGCACCCGGTCGGTAGCCCGGTCGTAGCCCAACCCCACGGGGCCGAGCACGAACGCCGCCTCGAGCGGCGTGGCCAGTTCCATGGCCGAGGGAACGGGTTTCGAGGTGGGCTCTGGCAGGTCGTTGAGCACGCGGCGGATGTACTCGGCCAATGCCGACGCTTGCTGCTTCTCGCACTTCACCGTCACCCGGGTGCCCGATCGCCTCGCCTGCAGGTAGAAGACCCGCGAGCCGGGTTCGCCGAGCGCGCCGACGGTGAACGCGTCGACCTCGTCGAAGTCGTAGTACACGCTCATCGTGTCGACCGCCTCAGGTGACCCGTCACGAGGGGCGCAGCTCGGCCAGCGAGCCGCCCGTGGAGTTGACGGTGAGCACCACGGGTGCGCCGTGGCCGTAGGCGATGGCGGTGATGCTGCACGTGCTGATGACGATGCGTTGGAACAGGTCGATGTGCGTGCCCATGGCGTGAGCGACGAGCGCCTTGATGGGGTCGGCGTGCGACACGCACACGACGACGCCGCCCGGGTGCGCAGCGCGAAGGCGATCCACCGCCGACACCATTCGGGTCTGCATCGCAGTGAAGCTCTCGCCCCCGGGAAACGTGAACGTGCTCGGTGCCCGCTGCACGGTGTTCCACTCGGGCAGCTTCATCAGCTTCGCCAGTTCGGCACCGGTCCAGTCGCCGAAGTCGCACTCCAGCAAACCTTTGTCGACCTGCACCTTCAACCCGCGAGCCTTCCCGATGGGCGCGGCAGTCTCGCGGGCACGCTCGAGGGGAGAGGCGTAGATGGCATCCACCCGCGGCAGTTCGGCGATGCGCTCCGCGGCGCGCTGTGCCTGCTGCACGCCTGCGTCGGCAAGGTGCAGGCCGGGAGCGCGGCCGGGCAGGAGCTTGCCGGTGGTGGGTGTTTGTCCATGACGCACGAGCAGTACGAGCGTGGATGCAGGAGGCGGGGTCTTCGTTCGGGCCATGACGACAGCGAAACCTACTGTGCACTGGCATGACTTCGCTCGCCGCGCTCCACAACGATGTGTGTGATTGTCGCGCATGCCCGCGCCTGGTGGAGTGGAGGGAGCGCGTGGCGGTGGAGAAGCGCGCGGCCTACCGCGACCAGACGTACTGGGGGCGGCCGATCCCGGGGTTCGGCGACCCGAAGGCGTCGGTGTTGGTGCTGGGCCTCGCCCCTGCGGCTCATGGGGCCAACCGCACCGGGCGGGTGTTCACGGGCGACCGCTCGGGCGACTGGTTGTATCGAGCGATGCACCGTGCCGGTCTGGCCAACCAGCCCACCTCGGTGAGCGCAGACGACGGCCTGCGCCTGCGCGGCGCATGGGTGACGGCGGCCGTGAAATGCGCCCCTCCCGACAACAAGCCGCTCCCTGTCGAGCGCGATGCCTGCCGACCATTTCTGCAGCGCGAACTCGGGCTCCTGCAGCGAGTGAAGGTGGTGGTGTGCCTGGGCGGATTCGCGTACGAGGCGGCGTGCACCGAACTGGGTGTGCGCCCCCGCCCCCGATTCGGCCATGGAGTGGAAGCCGAGGCGCCGAACGGGTGGACGCTGCTCTGCAGCTATCACCCGAGCCAGCAGAACACGTTCACGGGGCGGCTCACCGAACCGATGCTCGACGGCGTGTTCGAACGGGCGGTGGCCCTCGCTCGGGTACGTTGACCCGGTGCGCGATCGACAGCGAAGCCGCCGCCGGGGGCCGCACCCGGCCCCCTTCCGGCGACTCACCAACCCGTACCCGTTCGTCGAGCCGCTGCACGCCGAGCAGGTGGAGCGACTCCACGAGGCATCACTGCGCTTGCTGTCAGAGATGGGGATGCGCATCCTGTCGGCCGAGGCTCGGCGTCTCTTCGCCGCGGCGGGCTGCATCGTGGAAGGCGATCTGGTGCGTATCGGTTCTGACGTGGTCGATGCGTGCGTGGCGTCGGCGCCCGCAGAGTTCACGCTGCGCTCCCGCAACCCCGACCGCGACCTGCACTTCGGAGGGCGGTCGGTGGTGTTCTGTTCGGTCGGTGGCCCGGCGTTCACCGCCGATCGGGCGGGCGGCCGTCGCGCGGGTACACGCTCCGAACTGCAGCAGACCATCCGGCTCATTCATGCCCTGCCGATCATTCACCAAGAGGGTGGCGGTGCGTTCGAGGCGCTCGACCTGCCCGCCGAGTCGCGCCACCTTCAGCTGTGTCTCGACTTGGTGCGTCTCACTGACCGCAACTGGCATGCCACGGCGCTCGGCCGCGAACGGGCTGCCGACTGCATCGACCTGGCCGCCATTGCGCTGGGCACCGACCGCGACGGGTTGGCGTCGGCGCCGGCGCTGATGGCCATCGTGAACACCAACTCTCCGCTCACGCTCGATCAGCCGATGGCGGACGGGCTGATGGAACTCGCGGGTGCCGGTCAGGTGGCCTGCATCACCCCGTTCACACTCGCCGGTGCAATGGCCCCCGCCACCTTGGCGGGGGCGCTGGCGTTGCAGAACGCGGAGGTGTTGGCAGGTGTGTGCCTTACGCAACTTGTACGGCCGGGTGCACCGGTGATGTACGGGTCGTTCACGTCGAACGTCGACATGCGCAGCGGCTCGCCCGCCTTCGGCACGCCTGAGTACATGAAGGCGGCGCAGGCGGGCGGTCAGTTGGCTCGGCGATACGGACTGCCATACCGCTCGTCGAGCACCACGTCGGCCAACAGCGTCGATGCTCAGTCGGCGTACGAGAGCGTGCTGTCGCTGTGGGGGGCGGTGATGGGCGGCGCCAACCTCGTGTACCACGCGGCAGGCTGGTTGGAAGGTGGCCTCACCGCCAGCCGGGAGAAGATCGTCACCGACGCCGAGGTGCTGCAGATGCTGGCCGAGTGGCTGCAGCCGATGACGGTCGACGACGACGCTCTCGGGCTCGACGCCATCCGCGACGTGGGTCATGGTGGTCATTTCTTCGGGTCGGCCCACACGCTCGCTCGCTACGAATCAGCGTTCTATGAACCGCTGGTGAGCGACCGCCGCAACTTCGAGCGATGGGTGCAGGAGGGCCGCGACGACACTGCGTCGCGCGCGGCGGTGGTGGCCGAGGAGTTGCTGGCCGCGTACGAACCGCCGCCGCTCGACCCCGCGGTCGACGACGCACTCGACGATTTCGTACGCCGCCGTACGGCGCAGTACCAGGCAGCAGGAGCACAGTGATGGCCAACGGACCGGCATGGTGGGTGGGAACCGACGAGAGCGGCGGCATCCCCAACCCAGGGCGCCCCGACGTGAAGGAGCCGCCCCACTGGCGTCTCGACGCCATCGCCGCCGTCGAGCGTCCACGTCAGTGCGAGGTGTCGCCCGACGGCAGCACCGTGGCATTCATGCTCGACCGCGGCAGCAGCGATGTGTGGACGATGCCCGTGGCCGGTGGGGTTCCGGCGCGGATGACGACGCACCGCCCCCCGGCCGCCTATTGGGAGGACGGCAACGCCGTGTGGTCGCCCGACGGCACCCGCCT
>DMQJ01000544.1:4919-5619 GCA_003455715.1 Acidimicrobiaceae bacterium
TCGCCCGACGGCACCCGCCTCGCCTACTCCCACGAGGGTGCGGTGTGGACCCTCTCCGCTGCGGGAGGTGTGCCGACCCGAGTGGTGGAGGGCAGCGGGCCTGTGTGGCTCGACGACGAGCGCCTCATCGTCGGCGTCACCCGCGAGGAGCGCACGGTGCTGACGGTGGTGGACGTTGCCGACCCGTGGCCTCGGCCCATCGCCCAGGCGGGTGCCGACTATGTCAGCGCCGTGGTGTCGCCCGACCGCAGGCAAGTGGCGTACACCGTGTTCCACCACGACGATCTCAACTGCACGTCGCTCCACGTCGCGGAGGTGGCCGCTGGCGTCTCGATCACCGTTGCACACGTTCCCGGAATGCAGGTGCGCTCGCCTGCGTGGTCGCCCGACGGCACTCGCATCGCGTATGCCTGTGAAGCGCCGGGCTGGTACGAGATCTTCGTGGCCGGTGCCGACGGCGGCAATGCCCGACAACTCACCCACGACGGCGCCGACTTCGCTGAGCTGACCTGGGTGGGCGACACGCTCGTGGCCACTCGGTGCCGGCGAGGCGTCACCGACCTCGTGCGGGGCGACGCTGCAACCGGCACCGCGCAGGTGCTGGCGGCCGGTGGCACGTGGTCGTCGCCTCGGATCCTTCCCGGTGGCGGCGTTGTCGCCGGGGACGCGGCGTTCGACACGCCTGCCCGCATTGGTTGAG
>DMQJ01000304.1:0-348 GCA_003455715.1 Acidimicrobiaceae bacterium
GGCGGCGGCGGGCGGCGCCGCCGAGCACCACCAGTAGCGCACCGATGGCGAGCATGATGACGACGGCCAGCGGCGTGGACGGTGCGTCCAACGGTCGGATCTCGCCGGAGGGCAGCAACTCCAGCCCAGGCACAGCACGCACGAACGCGCGCCGCAGCGAGAACGGCGACCCGGTGAGCACGTCGGACAGCACGCGTACACCCAACGCCGACCCGATACGCGGCCCCGAACTGCCAGCGCCCAGCAGCCGCGACAGGTTGCCCTCGCCAGCCGAGGTGAACTGTTCCCACACCGGTTGCGCCCACAGCACCACCCCGGTGGCGAACGACATCAACACGGTGCGGCGGG
>DMQJ01000304.1:617-952 GCA_003455715.1 Acidimicrobiaceae bacterium
AGGCACCCACTGTCGACCGTGGCCATCGACAGGCCCGTCGAGTCGGTCGACGAGCCAGCCCACGCCGAGAGCCACGACGAACAACCCTGGCACGAGATAGGCGTAGCCGACGTGGGTCTGCAGCGTGAACGACCCGAGCGCGACATACACCGGCCACGCCCATCGATCACCGAGCGCGATGCCCCACGCCACCACGAGCATCGCTAAACACGGCAGGATCAGCACGTGCGGGTTCCACGGGTCGAACAACAACTCGCTGCCCATCGTGTACACGAGCACGGCCGTCGCTCCCAGTGCCGCAAGCGCAGGGGTGCGACCCCCTCGCCGGTAGGCGA
>DMQJ01000304.1:1144-1559 GCA_003455715.1 Acidimicrobiaceae bacterium
TGCGACCCCCTCGCCGGTAGGCGAACACCGCCACCGTGCACACCGCCACGATGTTCACGAGGGCAACGCCCAGCACGACGCCTGCGGCGTTGCCGAACAGCGACACGGTGGGCCAGAGCGCGTCGAACAGCAGCGGCCCAGGATGGTTGAGGTCGGCACCTGACGACACCGACGCCGAGCTCCACGTGCCCAGCAGCGGATGGTGGGTGGTGAACACATCGCCGGCGCGAATGGCGATGAGCGCGTTGTCGCCGATGGGCCGCCAGCCACGCCGCAAGGCATTGGCAGCCGCTGTGAGAATGGGCAGCACCACGAGCAAGACAGATGCCAGCACCCACCGATCGAGGCGCTTGCAGGCAGCGCTCAACGCACGCGCTCGCCGACCGATCCTCCCCCGCCACGACACGGTGCCAAC
>DMQJ01000304.1:1739-1991 GCA_003455715.1 Acidimicrobiaceae bacterium
CCCCCGCCACGACACGGTGCCAACCTAGCCAGCCCGCACCGGTCAAGCTGTGCGACATGGAACTCACCACCGCCCTGCGCACCACCGGAGCCGTCCGTGGTTTCACCGCCGACCCCGTCGACGACGCCACCATCGCCGCCGTCCTCGATGATGCCCGCTTCGCGCCGAGCGGTGGCAATCGCCAACCGTGGCGGGTTGCCGTCGTGCGCGACCCTGCGGTGCGCCGCGGCATGGCGGATCTGATGCGCCCCG
>DMQJ01000304.1:2349-2858 GCA_003455715.1 Acidimicrobiaceae bacterium
TGTTGGCCGTGGCCGCCGACCTGCGCGACATCGCCATCATGGACGGCAACGTCGCCCACCGGCCGCCCGTCGTCGGTGGTGCGAGCATCTACCCCTTCTGTTGGAGCGTGCTGCTGGCCGCCCGTTCTCGTGGTCTCGGCGGTGTCCTCACGACGTTCCTCTCCCGCAACGAAGCGGCCGCCGCACCGCTGCTCGGGCTTCCCGAGCACCACGCGCTCGTGGCCACCATCTTCCTCGGCGTGCCCACGCATCAGAACACCAAGCTCAGTCGCCGACCGGTGAATTCCTTTGCCACCGTCGACCGCTTCGACGGAGACTCCTTCGGATGACCGAACTCGCAGCGCTGCCCTCCGTGCGTTCTCCCGAGCGCGACACCCTCGTGGAGTTCCTCGACTACTTCCGCTCGGTGTTCATCCGCAAGGCCGACGGACTGTCCGACGAACAAGCGCGCCAGCGAGTGGGAGCGAGCGACCTCGACCTGCTCGGCCTGGTGCGCCACATGGCGGGGG
>DMQJ01000304.1:3054-3340 GCA_003455715.1 Acidimicrobiaceae bacterium
GCGCTTCTGGTTTCGCCAAGCGTTCGCAGGCAGCGACATTCCCGACCGGTGGGTGAACCCCACCGACCCCGACGACTGGGATGCCGACTTCCATCATCAGCCTGGCGACACGTTGACCGAGGCCGTGTCGGCATGGCACGAGGAAGTCGGCGAAGCTCGCCACGTGGTGACGGCAACGGCGTCGCTCGACGACGTCACCGCCGTGGACGTGGGCCCACCCGACAACCCCGACCGCTACGGCCGCCGCTCCTTGCGTTGGATCATGGTGCACATGATCGAGGAGTAC
>DMQJ01000058.1 GCA_003455715.1 Acidimicrobiaceae bacterium
CCGGTCCGCCCGAACCCGAAGGGGGGGCGGGCCGTCAAGGCCCCCGGCGCCAAGCGAGCGTCGGCCCACGCCCCGACCCAGGCTTAGGCCGAGCGGCGCGCGAAGGAAATCGTCTCCAACCAAGGCGGCGGCGAGGTCCGCATCCACGGCAGGGACGGCCGCATCCGCGACTCCGACACCGTCGCCCCCGGCCGCGACCCCAACCCGCCCCGCGACACCCGACACTGACCGAACCGAGGCGGAGGGCGAACGATGTCACACCCCTCCCGCATACTCGGCCTCATCGTGAGGTGCGAGATCGACGACGCCTGGAGAGTTGGCGATGGCCAAGCAGTACTCGCGTAGCCAGCAGATCGGAGACGAGGGCCACACGTTCGCGGCGCGCATCGTCACAGCGCTCGGCCAGACCTGGCACGACCGCCGCATCGACCACGGCATCGACGGCGAGATCGAGCTGATCGACCCGGCGACACGTCAACCGCTGAACCGACTCGTGCTCGTGCAGAGCAAGGCGAGCAACTCGCCATTCCCTGGTGAGACAGATGCCGGCTTCCACTTCCTCATCTCCAACGACGACATTGCGTACTGGACCAACGGCACGAACCCCGTCATCGTGGTCTGCTCGCATCCACTTGCTGACGAGATCTGGTGGGCGCCAGCCACGCGAGCGACTCCGCCCGGGCCGGGCGGGAAGTCCTGGACGATCGAATTCGACAAGAGCACCGATCGGCTGGACCACAACGCGGTTCCGGCCCTGTTGACACTCGATCGCCGCTGGGAGAAACGACCGTCGCCGGTTTCGATCCATCGGTCCGAGCGACTCGTCACCAACCTGCTCGCGCTCGTCGAAACGCCATCGAGCATCTACGTCGCACCCACCTGGCTGACCGACGCGCGGCAGCTCGGCCCCGAGTTGCGCAAGCGTGGCTACCACCGATCCGACTGGTTGCTCCGCGACCGCACCATCTTCTGCTTCACTGATCCGAAGTCGAGTGCGCTGGGTTCCTTCGTGGAGGGCGGCATCGAGACGATTGACGTCGAGGAGTGGTCGGAGTCGAAGGACACCGAGACCACGAACCGGTTCGTCGATCTTCTTCGTCAGACGCTGCGTGAACAGGAGCACCACAGCCTCGCAGTGCACCGCAAGCAGCGGTACTTCTACTTCCGAGCCACTCGGGACCTCAGCGAGCGGCGGGTTGCGACCAGCTCGAGGGGCAAGGGGCGTACCGTCTTCAAGGGCTACGAGAACAAGCGCAAGCCGGGAGAGGTCGCCGAGTACCGGCACTACGCCGCCGGCATTTCGTTCGTCAAGACCGACGAAGGCTGGGCAGCCCAACTCACCCCCACTTACCACTACACCTTCGACGGCCACCGGGAGCTGCCATGGGCAGCCGATCGGCTCTCCGGGATGAAGCAACTCGAACGCAACCCGGCCGTTGCCGCACTCGTGCGGTTCTGGGCCAGCTACCTCGGCCGCCCGAGCGCGCTCGGCGAAGCGCAACGACCGCTCGTGTTCGGTGAACTTCATAGTCTCCAGGTGGATCGCGGCATCGACGAAGCGACGTGGCGGCCAATCGACACCGCAACGGGAACCACTGATTCCGGGCAGTTGGAGCTTCTCTGATGCGGGCACGAATCCTCGAAGAGCCTGAGCTCGAGTTCGGCAACGGCGGTCGCCACGTCGATCCCCGCACCGGGATCAGCGACTACGGCCCGGTAGATGATGCGGCGCCTGGCGCGCCGCGGACCATTCGCGTTGGCATCGTCGGCCCCGCTGATGGCGTGACCGGGGTGCGCCAGTGGCTGGAGCGCTGCCGAGAGCCCATCGATGCAAAGGAGGGCAACCGACACCCCTCGTTGTTCCGAGACTTCCCCGGCTGCAGTCCCAACTCGGCCTTTCGAGCAGAACTCGTCGTCGACGATTCGTGGACACGTCCGATCGCCGCTCGATCGCTGAAGCAAGCAGTCGGGAAACCGATCGGTCTTGCGACAGCCGAGTGCGTGGACCTCTACCACCAAGAGATCGCCGACCTCTCCGAACGCGGAGTGATTGACGTCGTGATCGTGGCGCGCCCTGACGACCTCGAAGACGACATCCCGGCACGGTCACGCTCGAACGCCGACGAACTCGAAGAGAGCACAACGCTCGACGCCAAACACGTCGACTTCCACGACCTCCTCAAGGCCCGATCGACCGCGCACCGTCCGCCCATCCAGATCGTGCGCTCGACCACCTGGGACCCGCAGCGCGACACAGCCAAGAGAAGGTCGCGGCGGCGACCATCGCTGCAGGACGAAGCGACGCGAGCCTGGAACATTCACACCGCCCTGTACTACAAGGCCGGCGGCGTGCCCTGGCGACTCCAACGGCGAGCGGCTCAGCTCGACTCGCTCTTCGTCGGAGTCTCGTTCTTCCACACGAACGACCGCACCCGCGTGCACACCTCCGTCGCCCAGGTCTTCGACGAGCGAGGCGAGGGTGTGGTCGTTCGCGGTGGGCCAGCAGCTCGCCACAAGGACGACCGGCAACCCCATCTCGATCGAGACGGCGCGGCGCAACTACTCGGTGACGCGCTCGATGCGTACCGTCGAGAACACCACAACTTCCCCGCACGGATCGTCGTGCACAAGACCTCTGCGTTCGACGACACAGAGACCAGCGGATTCGAGGACGCAGCTGACCAGCGATTCATCAACCATCTCGAGCTCATCTGGATCTCCGATGGCGGAGAGGGGGTCCGCCTCTTCCGCGACGGCGACCACCCCGTTCTGCGAGGGACGCTGGCCACGATCTCCCGGGACCGCCACCTGCTCTATACGCGAGGCAGCGTCGAGTACTACCGCGTCTATCCCGGTATGTACGTACCGTCACCGATCGGCCTACGACCGGCGCTCGCGGAGACCGACATCGAGACGCTCGCCACCGAGGTGCTCGCGCTCTCGAAGATGAACTGGAACCAGAGCCAACTCGATGGCCGGCTTCCGATCACCCTCAAGGCCTCGCGGCGAGTTGCGAGCATCCTGAAACACATGCCGCCCGGGGCCGGTGCAACCGCTCGATACGCGCACTTCATGTGACGCATCGAGGTGCCTCATTTCCCCGGCCGCAGCCGACGCCGCCATGGCGGGCACGAACGCGGCGCCCGCGCGATCTGCACCGGAGCCGCTGGAGCGCCGTTCCGGAGCGTGGAGAACGCCCGTCGGTTCAGCGACCCATCATCGACCCGTTCATCATCCAGTCGTTCCAGTCGCCGTTCATGTGTTGGCGCATCCAGGTGACCATGTCGTCACACCAAGTCACCGACGCACCACTGTTCGGGATCGTGGCCATCCACGATCGGCAACTGGCCAGCATCCGATCGGGGTCACGCCACATCGCGCCCATCATCTGACTGTTGGGGAACTCTTGGTTCATCCAGGCGGTCATGTCGGCGCACCACGACGACGCGTTCGTTGCGGCGGTCGGGGTGCTCATCCTCCAGTTGGTGCACGCCTGCGTGATGTCGGCGATCTGGGCCGGGGTGTCGGCGCTAGCGGGAGGCGAGTCGTTGCGTCCTGCCGCGATCGCAAGCCCTGCTCCGACGCCTGCGGTCAGCACGACTACGGCGACGACGGGCAGCACCCACCGCCGCCGCATCGTCGGCGAGCCCCGGCTGTTCTGCAGGGTGTCTGTCATGGAACCATGGTGCGCCCTGGGGCTCGCGCGCTGTAGAGCCCAACGTCCCGATGGCAGCCGCACCTACTGGCAGGGCGGCAGTACATGCCTCAGTGGGACGCGGTCGTCGGGGCTGTCGCCGCGAAGCTGTTCCGAGGCTGGTGGAACCGGCGTGCCCTCGCCGCTGTCGGGCGGCGGGTTACTCGCTTGCGCGTGTCGGAATGGGGGTGGGTCGGCCAACGGTGGTCGCAGGCTGGCGTCGGGTGATGAGCGGTGTGAGGAAGCTCACGAAGCGACCGACGAGCACGACACCCACGGCGAAACTGGTGGTGGTTGCAATTCGAGCGGAGGTGATGTCGAGGTCCGACTGGTAGAACCCGGAGGTGAGGACATCGAACCGGTCGACACCGCCCATCATTGCGAGAATGAGCCCGGCGGTCATCATCGCCAGTGTCGGGTCCGGAGTGCGTCGTCGGGCGTGGATGACCAGTCGCACGGTGGCTGCGAGAGCGGCGATCGCGTAGACGAATGCCCACGTCTTGTTGGCGAGACTGTCATCTGTGGC
>DMQJ01000549.1:0-513 GCA_003455715.1 Acidimicrobiaceae bacterium
AGAGCGTGAGCCACATGACGACGGGGCGGGTGGCCGATGCCGTGGCGGTGGCGCGCGAGGGGGGGCTCTGTCGCGCCGAACACCCAGACGACGCCCCGGTCGGGCACCCCGCACTGTCGGATTTGGCGCTGGCCGTTGCGCTCACCGAGCACGGCGAGTTCGCCGAGGCGGAGGGGGTGCTGGCCGGGGCGTACCGGGTGGCGGTCGAGCAGCGGATACCGCAGTTGCACACCTGGCTGGCACTGCAGCGCGGTCGACTTGCCCTGTTCCAAGGGCGCATCGGCGACGCACGACGGTGGTTCGTGGAGGCCCGGTCGGTGGCCGACCGCTCTCGCTTCGCCGTGGGCGAACGCATCGCCCTCACGGGGCTCCTGGTGTGCGCCGGTCATGTACGCGATGTCGACACCGCTCGACTGGCCGAACGTGCGCTGGGTGACCTGCCGCCCGATCACGGTTTCCTGTGGCCGGAGCGGATGCTCGGCCTGGCGTGGAGTGCGGTGGCAGCCGGCCGCC
>DMQJ01000549.1:717-8495 GCA_003455715.1 Acidimicrobiaceae bacterium
CGTCCGATGCCGTGAACCTGTTGCTCACCGGCGCCGACGAGGCCGCCGAACGCGGGGAGACACTCTTGGAGGCGGAGTTGCTGTACGAGGTGGCCCGGGTGGGCGACCCGCGTGTGGTGGCAGCTCGCATAAAGGACGTACGGCCACTGGTCGACAGCCCGCTGGCAGCGGCCAGAGCCGACTTCGTTGCCGCCGCCGCAGCGCGTGACGCAGGTGGGTTGGCACAGGTGGAGCGACGGTTCGCGGCGCTCGGCGTCGTGTTGGCCGCCGCCGAGGCGGCAGCGCAACTGGGTCGAGTGCTGCACGCGGATGGGCGCCCTCGCGACGCTCAGGGTGCCGCGTTGCGTTCGGCGCAGTATCTGTCGGGGTTGGTGCCGGTGGCCACCCCGCTGCTCATGGCTGCGCCGGGCCCGGTCGACCTGTCGCCTCGCGAGCGCGAGATCGCCGAGCTCGCGGCTGGGGGAATGGCCAGTAAGGCGATCGCCCAACGGTTGGGTCTGTCGGTGCGCACGGTGAGCAATCACCTGCAGAACGCGTACCTGAAGTTGGGTGTGTCGGGCCGCGACGAGTTGGCCGACACGTTGGGCGTCAGGTGACCTGACCACCTTCGGCGATGGTGTGCGGGTCGATGCCCTGAGCCTTGGCTTCGGCGAAGCGCTTGGCCTGGCCGATCCAGTCTTCGCGCTCCACCCGTGCATCTTGGCTGTCGCTCATGATGTCTTGGATCTGTTCGACCGTCATCGATGCCAACTGCTCGAAGGTGGTGATGCCGGCTGCGTTGAGTTCCGCTTCGTTCTTCGGGCCGATGCCCACGAGCAGCTTGAGGTTGTCGGCCACCGCCACCGGGGCGGGAGCTGGCGCAGCGCCGCGCGACACCGGGCTCACCACCACGGGGGTGGTGACTGCCAGCGGCGTCTCCTGCGCAGCCAAGCGGCGCTCGCCCTGCTCGAGCGCGTCGAGCACGTGGATGGCGATGTCGGCCACCTTCACCTTGTCGTCGTCGGCGCCGGCGGCCTTCACACCGTCGTCGAGCATGATGTAGCAGAACG
Organism: Acidimicrobiaceae bacterium; assembly: GCA_003455715.1. GTDB lineage: Bacteria > Actinomycetota > Acidimicrobiia > Acidimicrobiales > Ilumatobacteraceae > UBA668. The sequence continues at coordinate 1,767 of DMQJ01000549.1, forward strand.
GGCAGGCGGTGGCCACACGGCTGGCGCCGGTGCTGAGCGCCTCGATGGCGCGCTCGTCGTTGATCTTCACGCCGACGTTCTCTTCCATCCACATGCGGGCGCCACCGGCGCCGCAGCACATGCCCTTGGTGCCGTTACGCGGCATCTCGACGATCTCGACGCCCTTGATGCTGCCCACCACCTTGCGCGGTGCCAGGTAGACGTCGTTGTGCCGACCGAGGTAGCAGCTGTCGTGGTAGGTCACACGCTCGTCGAGGGTGGCGGTGCTCATGTCGAGCTGGCCGCTGGCGATGAGCCGCTCGAGCAGTTGGCTGTGGTGCACCACTTCGTAGTTGCCGCCGAGCTGCGGGTACTCGTTCTGCAGGGTGTTGAAGCAGTGCGGGCACTGGGTGATGATCTTCTTCACGCCCATGCCGTTGAGCATCTCGATGTTGGGCATGGCGAGCATCTGGAACAGGTATTCGTTGCCGCTGCGGCGAGCCGAGTCGCCGGTGCACATTTCGCTGGGGCCGAGGATGGCCACTTCGATACCGGCCCGGCGCAGCAGCTTGGCCATCGCCTGGGTGACCTTCTTGTTCTTGTCGTCGAACGAACCGGCGCAGCCCACCCAGTACAGGTACTCGGCGGTGAACGGGTCGCCCGGGTCGACCACGCTGACGCCGTCGAGGCCGTCGGCCCAGTCGGCGCGCTCGCCCTGGTTCATGCCCCATGGGTTGCCCTGGTTCTCCATCGAGCGGTAGGCGTTGCCCAGTTCGGTGGGGAAGTTGCTCTCCATCAGCGACAGGTAGCGCCGCATGTCGAGGATCTTGTCGAGGATCTCGATGTTGACGGGGCAGATCTCGTCGCATGCACGGCACGACGTGCACGCCCACACTTCTTCGGCGGTGATGCGCTCGAACAGCGAGTTGGCGGAGATGGTGATCTCCTTGTCGACGCTGAGCGGCGGCGACACTTCGCCGTGGGGGCCGCTCTTGCTCATCACCTCACCGGTCTTGAGCACGATCTCGCGCGGGTCGAGCGGCTTGCCGGTGGCGTGGGCGGGGCACACGCTGGTGCACCGACCGCACATGGTGCACGCATCGGTGTCGAGCAGCTGCTTCCAGGTGAAGTCTTCCACCACGCTGGCGCCGAAGCTCTCGAGCGACGTCTCGTCGAGGCGGGGCATGGCGCGCATCGCACCCTTCGGGCGGTCGCGGTCTTTCAGGTACATGTTGAGCGGGCTGGTGAAGATGTGCCGCAGCATCGTGATGGGCAGCATCACCAGGAAGGCGGCGAAGGCCACGACGTGGGCGATCCACATGGCCTGGTGCCAGTTCTCGATGGTGCCCGACGAGAAGCCGTCGAACGCCTGCGCCAGCGGGTAGCCGATGAAGCTCCACTTCTCGAAGCTGGGCGTACCGACGGCTGCGATGCGGAAGCCTTCGGCGAGGAACCCGGTGGCGCCGATGATGAAGAACACGGCCAGGATGAGCGCGTGCTGGCCCTTGGTCTTGATGCGGATGCGATAGGGGCGCTGGATGTAGCGGCGCACGATGGCCCACACGATGCCGGCCATGAACACCAGGCCGCCGAGGTCGCCGATGAAGGCGTAGGCCATGTAGGTGCGGCCGTGGAGGAACTTGAGGCTTTCGGGCAACTGGTGGTCGATCTCGAGCACGGTGGTGACGCCGAGCAGCACGAGGAAACCGAAGTAGATCATCGAGTGCATCAGGCCGGCGCCGGTGTCGCGCAGGAGGGTGCGCATGTACACACCGGCGCGGAAGTCGGCGAGGCGGCGCTTCACGTTGTGCTTGGTGGTGGGGCGGCGGTCGGGGGCGCCACGCTCCCAGTTCTGCACGCGCTTGGCGAACTCGAAGGCACCCCACACGAGCAGCACCGGCATGAGGGTGTAGAACGCCACCTTCAGCGGGCCGGGAATGCCCTCGAAGACGTGGCGAGCGATGGTTTCCTCGCTGTGCCAGTGGGTGAAGTTGGGGATGATGCCCGAGGCCAGGGTGAACAGACCCATGCCGATGCCGACGGCCCACACCAGCTTGTGCGGGGTGCGGTACCACTTCTTGCCGGGGGTGGCCTCAGGTGCAGAAGAACTGTGCGTGCTCATAGTGCGAGCCAAACCCTAGTTGGCCGTGGCGGCGCGAGCCGCTTCCGCCCGTCGACCGGTGGAACGGGGTGAGTAATCGTCTGCGCCCGGCTGGGTAGTCGGTGCTCATGTGGCACGCGGCCCGAGGTCCGACCCTGGTGGCATGCGACGACGAATCCTTTCCTTCATGCTCGGGCTGCTGGCCGCGGTGCCGGTGGCAGCACTCGAGGCCACCCCCGCTGCGGCGGCCACCCTCAACCTCACCGGCGCCACACAGGTGAGCGTTGGTGAACACACCACCTGTGCCCGCATGTCGAGCGGTGCGGTGAACTGCTGGGGCGACGGACAGCAGGTGCACATGGAGCGCTACGGCCAGGTGAGCAAGAGTGTGGCGTTCGCCCACGAGAGCGCTGCCAACGTGGAGCAGATCGAGGTGAACCGCACGAACGCCTGTGCTCGGCACACCGATGGGTCGGTGAGCTGCTGGGGTGTCATCTTCAAGCACAAGGACGGCGGCGGATTCACCCCGTCGTTGACCGCCCCCACCGTGGTGGCGGGCATCACCGACGCGGTCGACATCGCCGCCATGGAGGGCACGTTCTGCGCGGTGAAGGCGAACGCCACCGTGGTGTGCTGGGGGCGCAACAACCTGGGGCAGACCGGCCAGCCACTCACCACGCCCGAGGTGGAGGCCCCGACCGCTGTGCCGGGCCTCACGTCGGTGACCGACGTTGTGGCCGGTGGGGGACACTTCTGCGCTCGACGCACGGATGCCACCGTGCGCTGCTGGGGGGCCAACCCGGATGGTCGGCTGGGGGCCGACACGGGCGGCGAGCCGAGCCCCACCCCGGTGAACCCTGGCCTCACCGGGGTGCTGCAGGTCGACGCCGGGTCGTTTCACACGTGCGCTGTCGTGCAGGTGTCGAGCAACGAGCAGGTGCGCTGCTGGGGTGCCAACGGGTCGAAGCAGGTGGGCGCCGCGTCGGGCGACAGCTACTCCACACCAGCGACCGCGGTGAGCGGGGTGAACGATGCCGCAGAGGTGTCGGCCGGGCAGTGGGGTACCTGTGTGCTGCGGCAGACGGGCACGGTGGCGTGCTGGGGCACCAACTCTCGCGGCGAACTGGGCAACGGCACCACCTCCAACACACCCACCGCCACCCCCACTGCAGTGAGCGGTCTCACCGACGTCGACGAGATCGATGTGGGCACCAACCTGGCCTGCGCCCGGGTGGGCAACCAGGTGTCGTGCTGGGGCACCAACGAGCGCGGTGCGCTCGGTCGGGGCAGCAACGTGACGCACTCCGCCTCGGCGGGGTCGGTGAAGGTGGGCTTGGCGGAGTTCCTGCCGGTGACGCCCGCCCGTCTGCTCGACACGCGTCCGGCAGGCGTGACGGTCGACGGCCAGTTCCAGCAGGGTGGTGTGGTGGCCGGTGGCACCACGGTGGAACTCACCGTGGTGAACCGTGGTGGAGCGCCCTCCAACCCCAAGGCAGTGAGCCTCAACATCACGTCGGTGGGTGCCACGGCCAAGGGCTACGTCACCGTGTGGCCGTGCGACCTGTCGAAGCCGACGGCCTCCAACCTCAACGTGGAGACCGGGGTGACGAGGGCCAACCTCACGGTGGTGAAGGTGCCCTCATCGGGTCCGAAGGCCGGCAAAGTGTGCCTCTCGCCGAGCGTGTCGATGCACCTGCTCGCCGACCTGGGTGGCTACTTCCCCTCGCTGTCACCGTACGTCGGTGTGCAGCCAGCGCGCCTGGTCGACACTCGCCCCACGGGAGAAACGGTCGACGGGACCCATCAGAAGGGCGGCGCGCTCGTGGCCAACACCGCCGCCTACTTCCAGATCAGCGGTCGCGGCGGCTTGCCGAACCCGGTGGGCGGCGCGGTGCTGAATGTGACGGCGGTGAACCCATCGGGCAAGGGTTTTGTCACCGTGTATCCGTGCGGTGGCCCGGCACCGACGGCCTCCAACCTCAACGTGGTGGCGGGAGTGAACGTGGCCAACTTGGTGGTGACCAAGCTCGACGGTGGCGGTGGCATCTGTGTGGTGGCGTCCGTCTCCACCCATCTGCTGGTCGATGTGATGGGGTACATGCCCACGTCGATGCACTACGACGCGATCACCCCGATCCGTATCGCCGACACCCGGCCGACGGGTACCACGATCGACGGTGACGACGAGGGTGGCGGGCCGACTGCCGCGCTGCTGTACGTGGAGGTGCCGCGTGGTTCGGTGCAGGTGGCTCGCACCGCCGTGTTGAACGTGACCGTGGTCGACCCACCTGCCAACGGGTTCCTCACGGTGTACGCGTGCAACTTCGGTGGGTCGGCACCGCTGGCCTCCAACGTGAACTTCGTGGCAGGTCAGACCACACCGAACTCGGTGATCGTCAACGTGGGGCAATACGACTCGGTGTGCATCAAGTCGTCCGTGGCGACGAACATCATCGTCGACCTGCAAGGCGTGTTCGCCTACTGAGCACGCACGGGGGCGACCGCCTCTGCCGACAGCAGCACCGGAGATCCTTTCCGGTTCACCGTGTGGTAGAGGCGGTACGCGACCCCCTTGCGGAAGAGGAACGAGTCGGCGGGGCGAATGGCCCACCTCGCCCCGCCGAGTTCCAACGTCATCAGCGGTGAGGTGCCTGAGATGGCGAACTGCGGCACGCCTTCGACCACCTGCACCGTGCACCGAGTGGCGGCGGATGCTGCCCGTCGACGGATCGCCACCACGGCCAGCAGGCTCAGCACGTCGATGGCCAGCCCGGTCGCCGCGAGCTTCCAGATCGTTTCCATCGACTCGGCTCGCCACATCAGCCAGGCGATCGTGACGGAGCTGCCCACCACGACAACGGTGCGAGCTGTCCCGATCCACGGCGGTGGGCTACTCGCGCGGCGCAGGCTGCGCCGCTGCACTTCGGACAGCTGGCCGACCCGGTTGGCGGCGACGTCGTCCGCGGCGAACGACAACAGATGGGGTGATGACAGTGCGCGATGTGATGCCATGCCGACATCGTCGGCGCACGCTGGCGAGGGGTCGTGAGTAGCAACTACTCGGGTGGGGCGGTGCCGTTACTCAGCAGCGGTGGCGCCGCCGGTCGCCGCCTGAATGGCGGGTGATCAGCCGAAGTGCTGGCGGTCGAGTTCGCGGATGCGGGACGCGAGGGTGGCCAGCAGTTTGTGCGCCAGGGTGGGCACCTCGTCGAGCACGCCCATGAAGTGGCGCTGGTCGAGCAGCAGCAGCACGCAATCGGTTTCGCACACCACGGTGGCGGTACGCGGGCCGTGGTCGAGCAGGCTCATTTCGCCGACGACCGTGCCGGGCCCGAACGAGCCGACCTTCTTGCCGTTGCGCTTCACCTGCACGGTGCCCTCGATGACGATGAACGCCTCGCGACCGGTCTGCCCTTGATCCACGATGAGCGACCCGGCGGCCATGGTGATTTCGTCGCCGGCCTTCGCGATCTTCTCAAGGTCTTTGTTGGAGCAGCCCTGGAACAGGTTCACGTTGCGCAGGTGCTCGAGGTGTGCCTTCTTGCTCGCCATGAGCGGCACTGTAGCCCGCTCGTGAACATGCGAACGACGCATGCGTTCCGCAGCGGTCGGTACGCTCCCGCTGCGACGGGAGGAACGAGATGACCACAGCATCGGCCGACGAGTTGTTCCAGCAGGGCATGCGCCTGTTGCCGCCGTGGAACTACGAGGGCGACGACAGAGACGAACGGTTCGCAGCCGGGGTCTCGGTGATTCGGCAGGCGGCGGAGGCAGGCAGCCTGGATGCTGCCGACTACCTGGCTCACGGCGGCGCCGACGACGACGAGCGCATGCGGTGGAGCCGCCTGCTCGCCGACGTGGGCGAGACCGGCCCGCTCACCAGCCACCTCACCGACAGCGACCGGGCGACCATCGGTGCGTTGGTGCTGGCGGCTGGTCGGAACGGTGAGGCGTGGGCGATGCTGGCTCTCTCCGACGTGTACGGGATGGGCATGGAGAACGGCGACGGCGTGAACGTGGCCACGCTCGACGGTTCGTTCGGGTGGATGCCCGCTGTCGCCGACCCCGATGCGGAGGCACGGCGGTGGCTGGAGTTGGCGGTGGCTGCCGGCTTCGGTCCTGCACAGCTTCGACTCGCCGGCGACGTGCGTGCGGGCGAGCCCGCACGGGCGCTCGAACTGGTGGAGGCGGGACTGGCATCGGAGCCGTTGCACCCGCTGGTGCGTCAGCGGGCCGAGCGCCTGCGGGCCACGTTGATGGACGAGTTGGGCCTGAGCATGGAGGAGGACATGGCCGACATCGAGGCGACCGATCCGGTGCGCGCTCGTGCGCTGTACGCGCAGGCTGCCGCCGAGGCCGACGTGGACGCGCTGCGAGAGTTGGGTCGGATGTGTGAGGAAGGCATCGGTGGCCCGGTCGACCTCGATGCTGCCAAGGAGCACTACGAACAGGCCGCAGAGTTCGGCGCCGACCACTACGCCCGCACCCGTCTGGTCGAGCGTTGGGGCCTCGACTGGTACGCAGTGGGCCCCGACGAGTGACCCGTCGGCGCGCTCACGCGTCCGCGGACGCGTGAGAGGCCGCCCGGTGTGGTGCGCCCCGGAACCCTGTCACACCCTCTGAGTACGCTGGTCGAGCGAGCTCGACCG
>DMQJ01000549.1:8718-9276 GCA_003455715.1 Acidimicrobiaceae bacterium
ACGCTGGTCGAGCGAGCTCGACCGAAGCCCCTCGCTGCACCGGGCGGTCCAAGAACCCACCTGTTCTCCGGAGGCTCCCATGGCCGCGCTCACCGAACCGTTCACCATCCCACCGTGGTTGCGGGTCACCACCGATCTCAACCTGGCGCTCACCACCTGGTCGTCGAGCCAGCGCACGGTCATCGGGCTGGCTGCCGACTTCTCCGAGTCGGGTGAGTGGATGGCCACCCCTGCGCCGTCAGCGGCGCACTGGATCGCCGGTGTGGCCGACATCGAAGTGAGCACCGCCCGGGAGTGGATCCGTGTGGGGCGGCGGCTGCGCGGGCTGCCGATCATCGCCGCGATGTTCGAGGCCGACGAGTTGTCGTACAGCAAGGTGCGCACCCTGTCGCGCGTCGCCAATGAGCACAACGAGGGCGACCTGGCGGCCATCGCCGTCAACGTGCCCGCGGGCGCGTTGCCGCGGGCGCTGGCCGCGTGGCTCCATCGCCACAGCACCGATCACGAGCTCGAGCGGCACCAGCAGGAGCAGCGCTCGCTCACCTGGCGCAACGAGCC
>DMQJ01000370.1:0-5548 GCA_003455715.1 Acidimicrobiaceae bacterium
GCTCGCTCCTCGACGAGCCACCGGCCACCACCGCCGACCTGGCCCGGCGCCTCGGCATCACGGCCACTGCTGCCGCACGGCTGCGGCCGCTTCCTCAGCCGGTCTGATCCGATGCAGAACGATCCGTGATGAGACGCTGGAACGTCTCTGGCTTGACGCTGATGAACAGCCCCTCGGCCTCGGCACAGAGCCTGCCATCGGCCGCCACCCGCAACTCGCCTCGGGTGAAGATCTTCCGCCCGTCGATGCGCTCGACATCGCCCCGAAACTCCAGCGCTTGGTGCAGCGGCGTGGGCGAGCGGTAGCTGATGCTGAGGCGGCCGGTCATGCCCGGCGCTCCTGACATGCCCTGGGCGAACCCCAGCACCTCATCGAACGCCGCAGCGATGTAGCCACCGTGCACACAACCGGGGGGACCTTCGTAGGCACCTCCGAAGGTGACCCGCCCCGTCACCTCGGTGCCGTCGTTGGTGAACACCATCGGCGGGGCCAGCGGGTTGAGCGGGCCGACGAGCGGCGAGTGGTCGATGAACAGGTGCTCCTGGTAGTCGCCCATGGAACCCAGCGACGCCTCGGCTGGCTCGTACGGCCGACCATGCGTGTGGTGCTCGAGAATGTCGGCTGCCTGTTGGACGAGCGCTGCGGCGGTGCTGAACGACCCGCTGTCGGCGGTGGACGACGCCAGTTCGTCGATGATGCGTCGGCACGCGTCGGCGAGGGCCAACCGAGTGTCGCCCATCAGGCGATCACCAGCCGACGGGGTATCGACAGAATCCGGGCTCATGCCAGGTCGACCAGTACGGGCGCATGGTCGGACGGCGACTGGCCCTTGCGGGCGTTGCGGTCGATGACACTGAACGTGCAGCGTTCGGCCACCGGAGCCGTGCCGAGCACCAGGTCGATGCGCAAGCCGCGTCCTTGGTGGAAGTCGCCTGCTCGGTAGTCCCACCAGCTGAAGAGCTTGCCCGCCGAGTGATGCTGACGGAACAGATCGACCATTCCCCAGTCGCACAGGGCGTGGAGTTCGCTGCGCTCGGCGTCGCTGACATGGGTGGCGCCCACGAACTTCGCCGGGTCGTACACGTCGAGATCGGTGGGCGCAATGTTGAAGTCGCCTGCGACCACCACCTGGTCGCTGGGGTTGTTGAGTGCGGCGACATGCGCGCGCAGTTGGGCCATCCAGCGCAGCTTGTACTGGTAGTGCTCGTGATCGAGCGACCGACCGTTGGGGACGTAGACGCTGCTCACCCGCACGCCACCGCACAGTGCCGTGATGATGCGCGCCTCCGGGTCGGGTGAGCCGCGGTCGGCGAAGTTGGGCACGACATCGGCGAGGCCCACCTTCGACAGAATGGCAACGCCGTTCCACTGCCCCTGCCCGTGATGGCAACTCTCGTAGCCCAGCGCTGCGAACGTGAGCGCAGGGAAGGCATCGTCGGCCAGCTTGGTTTCCTGCATGCAGAGCACGTCGGGCTGCACATCGGCAAGCCACTCCTCTACGCGCGGCAAGCGGGCCTTCAGGGAGTTCACATTCCAGGTGGCGATACGCACAACTCGACCGTACCCACTCAACTCGTCGCGCGGCGACGCCCGGCGGTGGATGCTGCGGCGGCGACCTTCGTCGCCGCCGCTTTCTTGGCTGGCGCGGCCTTCTTGGCTGGCGCGGCCTTCTTGGCTGGAGCAGCCTTCTTCGGCTGGGCTGCTTCCTTCACGGGGGCCGCCAGTTTCGCGGCAGACGCCTTCTTGACCGGGGCAGCTTCCTTCGCTGCGGGCGCCTTCTTCGACGCGGGCGCCTTCTTCACCGGGGCGGCTTCCTTCGCCGCGGTCGCCTTCTTTGCCGCAGGGGCCTTCTTCACAGAGGCCGCCTGCTGTGCGGCGGGCGCTTCCTTCGCCGGAGCAGGTTCCTTCGCCGGAGCAGGTTCCTTCGCCGGTGAAGCCTTCTTGGCCGGAGCAGCCTTCTTGGGCGCGCGCGCCTTGTTGACAGGTGCCGGCGCGACCGCGGTGCCCATACCTGGAATCGCGAGGTCGATGCTTCGCTTCGCAGCGACGAACGACTCCACCACCAAAGTGATCGACTCGCCGACCTTCATGAACTCGCGAGCACTCCGCGGCGCCGGATCGGCCATCAGCCGCAGGGGCACGTAGCCCACCACATCGCCGATGGTGACGTAGGCGCCGTGCGACGAGTAGTGGTCGACCACGGCGTTCACGCTCGATCCCACCGGATGGTGCTCGACGAAGGTGAGGAAGGTCATCAGGTCGTTGACTGGAGCGGGGCGATGGCCCCCGCGATCGGATTGCGGCGCCGAAACGGCCTTCGACGTGGTTTCCGCACGCTCCGACGATGCGGGTGCCTGTGCTTTGCGGCCCCGACCGCGGCCAGCAGAAGGCAGCACGGCACCAGGAGGCGGTGCCGTGGGCACGGGCATGGGCTGCGAGGCATCGGGGCTGCCGACACGCACCGTGGCGTCGCTCGCCGACGACGGCTTGCCACCTCGCCCCTTGCGCTTGGCTTCGGCCTGCGACTTGCGGCTCAGCGGCCCGCGTACGGGGAGGCGGTTGACGAACACCCAGCCGACGTGCGGCACGGGCTTGCCTCCCACCAGCCGTCCCTCGTCGAACAGCCAGTCGTACTGGCCGTGAAACTCCTGGTAGCTGTCGTTGGACAGAATGGTGGCGTTCACCTTGTGGGCGATGCTGAGCACGAAGGCATCGCCGCGGCCAATGGCACCTGCGGGCGGAGCCACAATTTCGTTGTTGCTCACCGCGGCGTCGAAGGCCGCCACTTCCTTTGAATCGATGCGATGCCCGAAGGTGGCGTCGACGACGATGGTGATGAGCGCATGGGGGTTCTCGGCCCGGTAGGCAGCGACCGCATCGTTCAGTTGGTGGAGGCTGGGCATCGACCGGCCCTCGGTGGCCAGGTTCGAGCCGTCGACCACCACGTGGTGCACGGCCTGCGCCGCGTTCGTGTGGGAGGGCATAACGCGCCCAGCCTACGATGCCGCGGTGCCCAATCCCCCGACCGACACCGCTCCGGGCCATGCGCCCATCACCGCCGTCCTCTGGGACTTCGGCGGGGTCATCCTGTCCAGCCCGTTCGAAGCGTTCAGCCGCTACGAGCAGGAGCACGGCCTGCCCACCGACTTCATCCGCACGGTCAACGCCACCAATCCGCACCACAACGCGTGGGCGCACCTCGAGCGCAGCGACATCACGCCCGAGGAGTTCGACGAGGAGTTCGCCCTCGAGAGCGAGGAGTTGGGCCACCGCGTGCACGGACGCGATGTGCTCGCCTTGCTGTCCGGCTACGTGCGGCCCGACATGGTCGACCTACTCGACCGTGTGAAGGCTGCCGGCTATCAGGTGGCGTGCCTCACCAACAACATCAGCGGCGAGCACGCCTCCGATGAGCGCTCGGCCACCATTGCGGCCATCATGGCCCGCTTCGACGTGGTGGTGGAGAGCAGCAAGGTGGGCGTGCGCAAGCCCGAGCCGCGGTTCTACGAGATTGCCTGCGAGTTGCTTGGCGTCTCGCCGGGCGAGTGCGTGTTCCTCGACGACCTCGGCATCAACCTCAAGCCAGCCGCGGCGATGGGCATGCGCACCATCAAGGTGCTCACCGCCGAGCAGGCCATCGCCGACCTGGAGGCGCTGCTCGGGCTCACGGGCTGACCGACGCGACGAAGGGGCGCCGGCTCTTGCGCCGGCGCCCCTTCGTGGTGGCGAACTCACCAATCGCTGCTGGTGTCGTAGCTGCTGGTGTCGTAGCTGCTCGTGTCGTAGCTGCTGGTGTCGTAGCTGGAACCGGTGTCCCAGGTGGTGACGGTGGTGGTCTGATCCATGGTGCTCCACACCTGGTTCGAGGCGTCCCACGAGTCGTCGGCGATCGAGAACGCTTCGATCGACATCGTGTTGAGCTCGTAGGCGCCCATCGTGTCGCCTTCCAACCACAGCTCGGTGGAGGCGTTGTACAGCGCCCAGCCAGCGTCGTCGGCCATGTTGTAGTCGACCATGTGGTCCTGGCTCACCTCGGCCACGTACCCCCAGTCGGTGGAGTCGTAGCTGTAGCTGTCGACCTGCGTCCAGCTCGGGTCGACTGCCGGAGCCTCGGCGCTCCACGACGTGTCGTAGGTGGGCTCGGTGTAGGTGGTGGTGGCGTAGCTGGTGTCGTAGCTGCTGTCGTAGCCGGTGTCGTAGCTGGTGTCGGTGTAGTCGCTCATCGTGGGTTCCTCCGTGGTGTGGCCCGCTTCTGCGGGGTGTGTGCTCCTACCGATGCACCCCACCCCGCTCGAGTTCCACGACAGCGGGATTTCTTTTCCGGCCACCGAGCAGCGTCCCGGTGTCGTGTGAAACCAGCGGCCCGCTGCGGGTTTTGCGCGACACGGCTACGAGGCGCCAGCCTCGAACAGCAAGCTCCACACGATGGCAAGGCGACGCTTGCGGCGGAACCAGGCAGGCTCGGTGGGTAGCTCATCGACCCCCGCTGGCAGCAGCCCGCGTAGCGCAGCGATGAACGGCTCGGTCTGCCGGGTGACCGCGAACCGCATCGGCCGTTCGGTCGCCGACCGCAACGTGGCCACAGGAGCGCCCCAGCGCGCGGGCCGGAAGGAAGTGACGTCGGCCAGTGCGATGGGCCGACGGCGGTAGGCCTCCACGACCGCACCATCGCAGCGAGCCGCACCGGTTGGCAGATACCGGGCCACCAACACGATCACCGGCGGCAGGAACGCCCAGAGCGCCGCCACCCAATGACCGTGGAACAGCGCTACCCAGGCGCCGACGACAATGAGCCCGAAGAAGGCGCCAGCCGACACCATGCAGCCGATCTCCATCCTGCGCTGCGCGGCGGTGGGCCACTTGCCGAACGACGCCACCACCTCTGTCGGGTTCACAGCCCCTGGAAGGTCTCATCCATCAGGTCGACCAACTCTTGGTCGTGGATGGCCTTGCTGCCGGTGGCAGGGCTACCGCTGCCGATGCGGCACACCGAACGCAGGTCGTAGCCGTCTTCCTTCACCCGCCAGAAGCGAGCCTCAACGAAGCGCCACGGACCCATGTTGTCGGGCTCCTCCTGCAGCCACACCACCTCGCGTGCGTTGGAGTACGACGCGAGGATGGCGCGCATCTGGTCGCCCGGGAACGGATAGAGCTGCTCGACCCGCACCACGGCTACCGGTGCGCCGCGCTTGTCGCGCTCGGCCATTGCGTCCCACGCCACCTTGCCACTGCAGAACACGACGCGCTGCACCTTGTTGCGGTCGGGCACGAACGGGTCGTCGAGCACTTCTTGAAACGAACCGGTGGTGAGATCGTCGACCTTTGAGCGGCTCTCCTTCATGCGCAACGGGGCTTTCGGGGTGAAGATCACCAACGGCTTGCGGAACTCGCGGCGCACCTGGCGGCGCAACAGGTGGAAGTACTGCGCGGCCGTGGTGGCGTTGCAGACCTGGATGTTGTCGTCGGCGCAGAGCGTGAGGAAGCGCTCGATGCGGGCCGAGCTGTGCTCGGGGCCCTGACCCTCGTAACCGTGCGGCAGCAGCAGCAC
>DMQJ01000370.1:5822-6628 GCA_003455715.1 Acidimicrobiaceae bacterium
CCGTTGACGAAGTCGCCGAACTGGGCCTCCCACAGCACCAACGCCTGCGCGTTCTCGTGCGAATACCCGTACTCGAAACCAAGCGCGGCGTACTCGCTGAGCAAGCTGTCGTACACCCAGAAGTTGGCCTGCTTGCTCGGCAGGGTGTTGAGCGGAATCCAGACGTGTTCGTTCTCGTAGTCGGTGAGCGCCGCATGCCGTTGGCTGAAGGTGCCGCGGCGACTGTCTTCGCCCGCGAGGCGCACCGGCGTGCCCTCCACCACGAGCGAGCCGTACGCCAGCAACTCGGCGGTGGCCCACTCCACTTCGCCCTGCTCGTGGTACATCTTGGCTCGGCCCTCGAACTGGCGAGCCAACTTGGGGTGCACCGTGAAGTCGGCGGGGTACGCCGAGAGGTGGTCGAAGATGCCGTCGAGCACCTCGCGCGCGACGCCGGTGGCCACCCGCGGGCGCACGCCAGCGGGCTTTGGAGGCTTGGCCACCTTCACTGGCTCAGGCGCCTTCGAGCGCGTGTCGTCGAGGGCCGACTGCAGCTTGGCCTGGAAGTCGGCCAGCGCACCTTCGGCTTCCTCCACCGTGATGTCGCCGCGCTTCACCAACGCCTCGACGTAGAGCTTGCGCACACTGCGGCGCTCGGCGATGGCCTTGTACATGAGCGGCTGGGTGTAGCTCGGGTCGTCGCCTTCGTTGTGCCCGTGGCGGCGGTAGCACACCATGTCGATGACGACGTCCTTGTGGAACCGTTGGCGGTACTCGAACGCCAACTCGGCCACCCGGACGCAGGCCTCGGGGTCGTCGCCGTTGAC
>DMQJ01000091.1:0-314 GCA_003455715.1 Acidimicrobiaceae bacterium
GGCGAGACGGCCGAGATGCCCGGCGTGTATGCGCCCGGCGCCTTCGACATCGCCGGCACGCTCGTAGGGGTCGTCGACAAGGCAGCAATGCTTCCGCGCGGCGAACTTCGCGAGGGCGACGTTCTCGTCGGGGTCGCGTCCAACGGCCCGCACACCAACGGCTACTCGCTACTGCGCAAGCTGTTCGACTGGTTGCCGATGGATGCCACTCCCCCCGGCTTCGACTGCACCCTCGGTGAGGCGTTGCTCCGGCCCCACCGCAACTATCTGCCCGTGCTCGACAACGTCCTGCAAGCCGATCTGGTGAAGGCGCT
>DMQJ01000091.1:535-5621 GCA_003455715.1 Acidimicrobiaceae bacterium
TGGCCCACATCACCGGCGGCGGCCTGCCGGAGAACTTGCCGCGTGTGCTGCCCGCTCATCTCGACGCAGCCGTTCAGCTCGGCTCCTGGCCGGTACCACCGCTCTTCCGTCTCGCACGCGACGCGGCCATCGGGCTCGACACCCACGAGCTGTACCGCACGCTCAACATGGGCATCGGCATGGTGTGCGTCGTGGCCGCCGATCGGGTGGCCGAGCTGCAAGCCTCGATCCCCGAGGAGACGTGGGTGATCGGCTCGCTCGTACCGGGCGCGGGCGCGGTACGCCTCCTCGACTGACGCCGGGGCGCAGGGGTCAGCCGCTGTTGCGCAAGCCGGTGGCGATGGCGTTGATCGTGAGTTCCAACGCACCGGCCACCAGTTCGCTGGCGTCGCCGCTGCGGTAGCGGCGCAGCAGGTCGACCTGCAACACGTGCAGTGGGTCGAGGTAGGCGAATCGGTTGGCGATGCTGCGTTGCAGCACCGGGTTGTCGGAGAGCAAGTCGGCCGAACCTGTGGCGACGCGATGCACCAGCAGCGTGCGCTCGTGTTCGGCGACGAGACGAGCGAAACGCTCGGCGTCGGCCGGGCCCGTCGCCAACGTGAGGTAGCGAGCGGCGATCGACGGGTCGGTCTTGGCCAGCACCATGCCCATGTTCGACATCACTGCTCGGAAGAACGGCCACCGCTGGTACATCGCGGCCACCAACTCCGGGGCGTCGCTGCGCTCGGCGCTCAGCGCGTCGAACGCTGTGCCCACTCCGAACCAGCCGGGCAACGAGAGGCGGCATTGCGACCAGCCGAACACCCAGGGGATGGCACGGAGATCTTCGATGCGGTTCGATCCGGAGCGCGCGGCCGGCCGCGACCCGATGTTGAGGCGTGCGATCTCGCCGATGGGCGTGATGGCCCGGAAGAAGTCGATGAAGTCGTCGGTGCCGTACACGAGGTCGCGGTACTCCGCCATCGCCGCGTCCGACATGAGTGCCAGCGCCTTCACGAACACGGGATCGGCGCCGTCGTCGGGCGGCGCCAACGTGGCGGCGAGCGTGGCCGACACCATCAACTCCAGGTTGCGACGAGCCGCCGTCGGATGACCGAACTTGGCAGCAACGATCTCTCCCTGCTCGGTGATGCGGAGCGAACCGTCGACGCTTCCGGCAGGCTGCGCCAGAATCGCTTCGTACGCCGGCCCGCCCCCTCGACCCACGGTGCCGCCGCGTCCGTGGAAGAGCCGCAGCCTCACCCCATGGCGCTGAGCGACCGACACGAGTTCGCGCTGTGCCACCGACAGGCTCCAGTTGGAGGTGAGGTATCCGCCGTCCTTGTTGGAGTCGGAGTAGCCGATCATGCTCTCCTGCATCGAGCCGTTGCTGTCGACCAGCGACCGGTACTCCGGTGTCGCCAACATCCGCTCGAACACCTCGGGCGCGCGCTGCAAGTCGATGATCGACTCGAACAGCGGCACGATGGCCATCCGAGTCGACGGGTGCTCACCCGGATGCACCAGACCGGCCTCGGCAAGGAGCACCGCGACTTCGAGCACGTCGCTGACCGACTCGCCACGCGAGATGACCGCGTGCGGCACGATCGCGTGGCCATGCAGCGCCACCGCATCGGCTGCCGCGTCGAGGATGGCGAGTTCCTTCGATGTCAGCTCGCTGTAGACCGCCCACCGATGGCGCAGCGGCCGAGGCGTACGCAGCGTCTCGGTGAGCACCGCAATGCGGCCCTCCTCGTCGAGCCCCAGATAGTCGTCACACAGGCCGGCCTGCGCGAGCAACTCCGCCACCACCACCTCGTGCACCGACGAGTTCTGTCGCATGTCGAGCGAACACAGGTGGAAGCCGAAGGAACGTACGGCCCAGCGCACGGGCACCACCAAACGGTCGGCGATGTCGTGTGCCCCGTGCGAACGAAGCGAGTCCTCGACGACGGCCAGGTCGCTGTCGAGCTCGCCCGGGTCGGCGTAGGGGACCGCGTTGCCACCCGCCATCGGCAGCTGCGGATCGTCGAGCACTGCATGTGCCCGGGCCAACAGGCGCTCGTGAATGCCTCGCAGTGCCCGACGGTACGGCTCGTCGGTACGGAACGGCGAGTCGTCGCCGGAGGCGTCGGCGAGGGCAGCCAACTCGGGCGTCACCTCGACGATTCGCGTGGAGATCGACAGTTGCCGGGCGAGCGTCCACAGCAAGCCGGCAAGGTGACGCAGGGCTGTGCCTGCCTGCATCTGCGTGGCCATGCGCAACGTGGTGGCATCGACGAACGGATTGCCGTCGCGATCGCCACCGATCCACGAGCCCATCGTCACCTGCGGCCGAGGTGCGAGGTCGGCGCGGCCGAACACCGATGCGAACTCGGATCGGACCGTCACCTGCACCGCCGGCACGGCTTCGAACAGGCTGGCCGGGTAGTACTGCAAGCTCTCGCCGATCTCGTCACGCACCCGCAGCTTCGACAGTCGCAAGATGGCGGTCTGCCACAGCAGGTGCACCTCCATCCGCAGATCGGCTTCGATGGCATCGGCATCGGGTCCGGCAAGTGATCCGGCGAGAGGCTGAGCCGCCAGCAGGTTCGCAATGCGCGACAGAGCCTCCAGCACCGTCTTGCGCCTCACTTCCGTGGGGTGGGCGGTGAGCACCGGGGTGACGCAGAGCCGGTCGAGCGCCTCCCCTACCTCCGAGGGTGTGCGCCCCGCCGCTCTCAACGCTTCGAGAGTGGCCCGCACGCTGCGCACCTGTTGCTCGCTGTGCGGCTGCCGTTCGTTGTGCACGTCTTCAGCCGTGTTGGCCAACACCGACAGCCAGGCGAACGCCTCGATGACGTGCCGTTGGTCATCGAGAGAGGCGTCGGCCAACTCCACCGCCAGCGCATCCATCTCCGGTTCGCCAGCACGTCGACCCTGGACGGCGATCTGGCGAATCCGCTCGATCAGTTCGAAGACCGTCGAACCGAGCTGCTCTCGAACCACATCGCCGAGCAGCCGCCCGAGCAGTCGGATGTCGTCGCCGGCCGAACGAGTCTCATCGGTGCGGTCCATCGCGCGATCGTAGAGAGCATCGGGCGGCACAGGGGCGCAGATCGCGGACTTTTCGTTCAGCGGCCATCCGGCGTTCGGCCGGAAGGGCGTAGCGTCAGGGCATGGAGTCGTTGCCTCGTCTGGTCGTCATGGCGTCGGGCAACGGTTCCAACGCCCAAGCCATCATCGAGGCGTGCGCTGATGGTCGGTTGCCCGCACGTGTGGTGGCCGTGGTGAGCGATCGCCTGGGGGCGCCTGTGCTCGAGCGAGCCGACCGCGCCGGTCTCCCCGCGGTGCATGTGGGCAAGCGAGCCCACGAGAGCCGCTCCGACTACGACGCCCGGCTCGCCGATGTGGTGAGTGGCTTCGACCCCGACTTCATCGTGCTCGCTGGGTGGATGCGCCTGCTCACGATGAGCTTCCTCGGTTGGTTCCCCAGCATGGTGGTGAACCTGCATCCGGCCCTACCCGGCGAGTTCCCCGGCACGCACGCCATCGAACGGGCCTTCGCCGAGGCCGAAGCCGGGCTTCGCACCTCCAGCGGCGTCATGGTGCACCTGGTGCCCGACGAGGGGGTCGACGACGGCCCCGTGCTCGCCACCACCGAGGTCACCATCCTCGCCGACGACACCCTTGCCGCCTTCGAAGCCCGAATGCACGCTGCCGAACATCAACTGCTCGTCACCACCCTCGCCGACCTTTGCACCCGACGTCTCTCCCACGGAGCACCCGCATGAACAACGACGACCTCTTCGACCGTTTCCAAGCCCTCACCTTCGACGACGTGGTGATCGTCCCCGGCTACAGCGACGTGCTGCCCGACACCGCCGACACGAGCGCCACCTTCGCCGCCGACATCGTGCTCAACGTGCCGCTGGTGAGCGCCGCGATGGACAAGGTCACCGAGGCACGAATGGCCATTGCCCTCGCCCGCGAAGGCGGCATCGGGGTGATCCACCGCAACATGAGCATCGCCGATCAGGCAGCCGAGGTGCAGAAGGTGAAGCGCAGCCAGAGCGGGATGATCACCGACCCGGTCACGCTGCCCCCCACCGCCACGCTGGCCGAAGCCGAGGCGTTGATGAACCGCTTCAAGTTCAGTGGCGTGCCCATCACCGATGCCGACGGCCGTCTCGTGGGCATCCTCACCAACCGCGACACGCGGTTCTGCGAGCCCGCCGACTACCGCCGGCCGCTCAGTGAGTTCATGACCAGCGAGGGTCTCGTGTCGGCGCCCGAGGGCACCGGGCTCGACGAGGCGAAGGCCATTCTCCAGCGTCACCGCATCGAGAAGTTGCCGCTGGTCGATGCCGCCGGTCGGCTCACCGGGCTCATCACCGTGAAGGACATCCTGAAGCGCCAGGAGTTCCCCAACGGCACCCGCGACTCGGCAGGTCGCCTTCGGTGCGCGGCCGCATGCGGCGTTGGCGCCGACCTTGAGGAACGAGTGGAGGCGCTCGTGGCCCAAGGGGTCGATGCCGTCGCCATCGACACCGCTCACGGCCACAGCGCAGGCGTCATGAAGGCCATCGAGCGCATCAAGGGCGGCTGGCCCAACCTTCCGGTGCTCGCCGGCAACGTGGTCACCGCCGAGGGCGTGGAGGCACTGTCGAAGGCCGGGGCCGACGCAGTGAAGGTGGGCGTGGGTGCCGGCTCCATTTGCACCACCCGAGTGGTGAGCGGCGCAGGGATGCCGCAGCTGTCAGCCATCCACGAGGCGGCCAAGTACGCCCGCAAGCACGGCGTGCCCCTCATCGCCGACGGCGGCATCACGTACTCAGGCGACATCGTGAAGGCCATCGCCGCGGGCGCCGACACCGTGATGCTCGGCTCGCTGCTCGCTGGCACCGACGAAGCCCCGGGCGAGATGGAACTGTTCGAAGGCCGTCGTTACAAGAGCTACCGCGGCATGGGGTCGATGGGCGCCATGCAGGGTCTCGGCGCCGACCGCTACGCCAGCGCGCAGGGTTCGGGCGGCGAGCGCGGCCAGAGCGAACTGGCCGGTCAGAGCCGCAAGCTCGTGCCCGAAGGCATCGAGGGCCGGGTGCCGTACAAGGGCAGCGTGCTGGCC
>DMQJ01000131.1:0-1045 GCA_003455715.1 Acidimicrobiaceae bacterium
ATCGACAAGGCCGACGCCGTGGCGTGGGGCGAGCAGCGCCGCCGGGCAGTGTTCACCAAGTACCTCACCATCTACCGCACGCTCGCCGACCCTGCGTATCTCGACCTGAGCATCGACCCCGACGAGCGACCGATGGGCAGCCTGTTCGCGTTCCCCGACCCGTTCGATGCCAACTACGGCCGCGGCGGCCTCGCCCGCACCATGACCGCCCGCGGATGGTTGAGCACGTGGAGCGGGTTGAGTAGCCACGCCAAGCTTGCCGACACCATGCCCCAGGTGACGGTGCCCACCATCCTTCTGCATCCCACCGCCGACACGGAGATCCGCATCTGGCAGGCGAAAGAGATCGTCGATGCAGCGGGCGCCACTGACCGCACCTATGTGGAACTGAAGGGGGCGCCCCACTACCTGGAGGGGCACCGTCCCGAAGCCTTGGCCATCGTTGCCGACTGGCTGGCACAGCGGTTCCCGTGACGGCGAGCGGGCGTCTCACCCCGCGCTAAACGCATGTAAACGCGTTGACTTACTTCTCGCTCAACCAGTGCCGACGAATAGATGGGTCGGTACGGCAGAGATCGGACCAGACGGGATGACTCCCCTTCGACCGGCCCCCGAAACGAAAGGAGCTGGTCATGAAGATCTCGAGGAGCAAGCGTCGCAAGGTGATGTCGGCAGGATTCGTGGCCGTCGTGGTCACCGCCGGAGCGGCGTTCGCCGCCACCAACACGGTGTCGGACCGTAACGCCGGTATGGGCACCAGCGTGGTGTCGGGCTTCACCGTCCACAGCATGGGCTACCACGCAGGGTCGAACCCCCTGTACGTGGGCCGAGTCACCTTCGACATCTCTCGCGATGTCAACCCGCAGGTGGTCGACTCCACCAACGCCTCGGTGTTCATCAGCCTCGATGACAGCGAGACCTACTTCCCGTGCGACGTGAGCGTCGGGTCCGCCTCGTGCGTGATCACCGAGCCGATCCAGTTCGCCGACGTCGAGACCGCCGACATCGTGGCCTACGACTTGCAGAACTCCCCCGGATGACCGAC
>DMQJ01000131.1:1252-3161 GCA_003455715.1 Acidimicrobiaceae bacterium
GCCCCCCGCCCCACGCCGGTGTGATCGGAACGGATCAAGCTGATGAAGACCATCCTCGCTCGACTGGTGCAGTTCGCTGCGGCGCTCGCCGCACTGCTGCTCTTGGTCCCCACCTCCGTCGGTGGGGCTGCTTCGTATGTGCGGGTCACCGGAAACTCGATGTACCCCACGTTGCGGCACGGCGATCTGGTGCTGCTCTCCCGCGACGATCACTACACGGTGGGCGATGTCGTCGCCTACCGCTCCGCTCTGCTCGATGGTGTGGTGGTGATCCACCGCATCATTCGCGTCAACACCGACGGAACGCTGGTGACGCAGGGCGACAACAACGACTTCGTCGATGACTTCGAGCCGGCACCGGCTGACGTGATCGGCGTACAGGTGCTGCGAGTGCCCGGTGGGGCAGCAGTCTCGCAGCGTTTGACCGGCCCCGTGGGCATCGCAGTGGTGCTGCTCGGGACGCTGATGATCATGACCGTGGGCGCTCGCCCGCGCCATGCACGCCATCGGCACCATTCGATGAGAGGACGGCTCACATGAAGAACGAAACACCCAAGGTCGGGGGGCTCCACGCGGCGGGCTCCGCCAGTTGGTGGCTCACCGTGGCGATGCTCGCTGCGCTGCTCACCGCGTACGCGTGGACCCACCCCACCACCGACGAGCGAGTGGTGGCGGGGTCGTACACCTCCACCTTCCACTTCTCCTACGACGCCGCACTGCCTGACGGCTCTGATGTGTACGCCGACAACCAGATGGACTTCGGCGACCCGGTGTACCTCGCGTTGGTCGACGAGATCATCATCGACGTCGACTACATGATGCGTTCCGACATCCCCGGCGTCGTCGACCGAAACGCTGAGATCACGACGCGACTGGTGGTGTCGTCGGACGCCGGCTGGTCGCAAACGCTGCATGAGGCGACGACACCCTTCGTCGGGATGACGACCGCAGTGCAGGTGCCCGTCGACTTCGATGAGGTGCGGCAAGTGGCGGCCGATCTTGCTCGGCGCACAGGAGTGAACGGCCCGACGGAGGTCGCCCTGGTCGTCGGTGTCGCCGCCGACGTGTACGTACCTGACCGTGCGAGTGGGAGTACGTGGGATCGCAGCGTGACCGCTGGCGCACTGGCCTTCGACGTCGACGAGTCGGCGGCCACCGTGCAGGGCTACTCGCGTCTGTCGCCTGCGGAGATCGTCGAGACCATCGAGGCGGGAGCTGGTTCCTCGCCGGAGTATGAGGCGGGCGTCGCTACCTCCGCGCAGAGCACCACGGTCGACGTCGATGTCATCGAGCGGCCAGATGCGACGGTGTCGCTCGGCAGCTGGGACATGGACATCGTCGACCTTCGAGTGGTGTCGCTGGTTGCCACCCTGTTGTTCCTCGCAATGTGGGCCTACGACGACCTGGTGCTGTGGATCGCCCGGCGTCGTGGAGAAGCCGCCTACCTAGAGACCCGGTTCGGGTCCGACATCTACCCGGTACACACGGTGCCGCCGGAAGTGAGCGCCGAAGCCGTCTGGCTGGGCACCTTCGAGGGCCTCGCCGCCATGGCCGAGAATGCCGACGCCGAGATCCTTCATCACGCAGGTCCGGACCACGATCGCTACTTCGTGTTCGACGGGCCGCGGGTGTTCGCCTACGTCTCGGCTGCACGGCACACGCCGGTGGCGGGCGGGGCCGAGTCGAGTGAGCGGGTGGCGGCGGGCGAGCCAGCCCCCGCAGTTGCCGGAGGTGAGTGACATGTCGCCCCGCCACCGTTCCCCGTGGCGTCGGATTCTGCCGGTTGCTGTGGCGCTGGTTTCGTTCGGCCTGGTGTCGGCCCAGGCTGCCGACATCGCCATCAACCCGAGCAATGTCGACAGGATCACCGACATTCCCGGCCCGCCGCGCCGCATCGACGACACGGTGC
>DMQJ01000048.1:0-467 GCA_003455715.1 Acidimicrobiaceae bacterium
GCTGCTCGGCAAGGCTCTGGCCCTGCTGCCTCGCGACAAGGCCGAAGCCATGGCCGAAGAAGTGGGCCAGGAGTACGGCCGGGCGATGGCCCAGGGTCTCACCGGGGCCGACCGCGCCGCCGACATGGCGGCCGGGCAGCGCAGCCTCCGCTCGGCCATGCAAGCCGTGGCCGACGCCCTGTCGGCGCACGGTTTCGCGGCCCACGCCGACCAACGCAACAACCAGTTGCGCATCATCAACAACCACTGCCCGTTCGGCGATGTGGCCATCGAACACCCGGTGATCTGTGCGGTCGACCGCGGCATGGTGAAGGGGATGCTCGCCACCCTCTACGGCGACACCGACCCGAGCACATTGCAGTCGCTGGCGCAGGGCGACACGTTCTGCGCTACCGCGGTGTCGTAGCGAGCCCCAACGAGTCAGGCGCGCAACTGCGCGTACTCGATCACCCGTTGCATCACTGCGT
>DMQJ01000048.1:704-3248 GCA_003455715.1 Acidimicrobiaceae bacterium
CTCTCGCCTGCACCTTGGCCACGCTTCCGCTGTCGAACGGCGGCTGCGGGTCGTACTCGATCATCAACTGGCATGCCTTCGCCGCGGTGTCGTCGTACAGCAACTCCACGAGCCGGAGGGCCATGTCGATACCGGAACTCACCCCTGCGGCGGTGATGAGGCGCCGGTCGAGGTGCTCCACGACGCGGTCGGCCACCGGAGTGGCGTTGTGCGCCTGCAGTTCGGTGTAGCACGACCAGTGTGTGGTGGCGGTGAGCCCCTGCAGCAGCCCAGCCGCACCGAGCACGAGCGAGCCGGTGCACACCGAGGTGGTGAACCGGCTGGTGCCATGCGCGTTGCGCACCCACTCCAGCACTTCGTCGTCGTGCACCAGCGGGCGGGTGCCGACGCCGCCGGGGAAGATCACCACATCGGGATGCGCGAGTTCGGCGAACGTGGCGTCGGCGATGACGCCGAGGAACCCGTTCTCGCTACGCACCTCTCCGCGTCGATGGCCGACGAAGGTGACATCGACGTCGGGGATGCGCTGCAACACCTCGTAGGGGCCGATTGCATCCAGCGCGGTGAAGCGAGGGAATGTGGCGATGGCGATCTGGATGGACATGATTGCTCCTGAGGGGTCAGGCGACGCGGAAGCGCCGGCGATAGGTGTCGGGGGCGACGCCGAGGCGCCGATGAAACGAGCGGCGGAGGGTTTCTGCCGTGCCGAACCCGCAGCGCGCCGCCACCACGTCGACCGTGTCGTCGGTGGACTCGAGCTCCCGTCGGGCGGCCTCCACGCGCACGCGCTCCACATAGCGCGCCGGCGGTTCACCGACCTCGGCGGTGAAAACGCGCCCGAAGTGACGA
The DNA here is from genome assembly GCA_003455715.1 of Acidimicrobiaceae bacterium. GTDB lineage: Bacteria > Actinomycetota > Acidimicrobiia > Acidimicrobiales > Ilumatobacteraceae > UBA668. The sequence continues at coordinate 1,554 of DMQJ01000048.1, forward strand.
ACGCTCATGGCAGCGGCGGCGGCCATGCGAGCCACCGAATGATCGCCGCCCGGCGCAGCCTCCACCAGCGCCTGCACCGCACGCACCGTGGAACGCTCAGCGCGAGGCATCCACACCGGGGCGGCGAACTGGGTTTGGCCACCGGGCCGGTGCAGAAACATCACCAGCCAACGGGCCACCGTTTGGGCCACCTCGTGCCCCAGGTCGTCGTCGACCATGGCCAAGGCGAGGTCGATGCCGGCGGTGACCCCGGCGCTGGTCCACAGCCGACCGTCTCGGATGTAGATGGGGTCAGGGTCGACCTGTAGGGCCGGAAAGTCGGCCTGGAGGCGATCGGCGCGAGCCCAGTGCGTGGTGACTCGGCATCCGTCGAGCAGGCCAGCCTCGGCGGCGATGAACGAACCTGTGCACACGGTGGCCACCCGTCGGCAACGCGGCGCCGCTGTGCGCACCCAGTCCACCAGCGCCGGGTCGTGTCGACTGGTGTACACGCCCGTGCCGCCGGGGATCACCAGCGTGTCGATGGCGTCGGGAGGGTGGGGGAGCGTGGTGGTGCCGAGTTGCAGCCCGCTGTCGGTGGTAACGGGTTGCCCTGCGATGGATGCCACCGTCACGTCGTACGGCGTCGACCGCCCATGCGACTCCGCCTCGGCGGCGGCCCCGGCGAACACCTCGTACGGGCCGGCGACGTCGAGCGACTGCACGCCCGGAAAGGCGACGATGACCACGCGACGGGGCGACATGAGGCCCAGCCTGACGCGTCCGCGGTGTGGCGTCAACGACACATCCCCCACACATTCGGCCACACCGGGCTGGAGGCATCAACCGTCGTGAGTCAGTTCACCGAACCCATCGTCGAACCCATCGTCGAACCCATCGTTGACCCCGTCGAGCCCGTCGAGCCCGAGCGGGTCGTGACTCGAGATCGTGTCGATGCCGAACGGATCGAACGGATCGAAGGGATCGACCGCGGGCACCTCGGCGTGGAGCGTGTCGACCGACTCGACGATCACCTCGCTGGGGCCTCCGACGGGTGCTCCGACGGGTGCTCCGACGGTTGGTTCGGGGGCAGTGTCGGGTTCGGGTGCAGTCGCGTCGTGCTCGTGATCATCGAGCCAGGGCGTCGTAGTCGCGGCGTCGGCGTCGACCGGAGCGCCAAGCAGTGGACCGCCGATGCCTGCGACGGCATCTTCCGCGACCGGCTCCAACGACGAAGGTCGTGCCAGGGCAAGCATCGGCAGGCTGGCGAGCAACTGACCGAGCGGCACCGCGGGGGCGCCACCGCGCACCCCAAGGAACCGGGGCGCAGCCAGCACCACCACTGCGGGCACCATCGCACCCACCACCACCATCGACCGCTCCAGGCCGATGAGGTCGACCAACAGGCCGGCCGCGGCGGTGCCCAGCAGCACCACCCCGACGGTGAGCGAATCGAGCAGGCCGAACACGCGCCCGACGGTGTCGATCGGCACGGCACGCTGCACCGTGGTGAGCGCCACCACCTCGGCCAGCACGGTGCCGACACCGCTCACAGCGGCCAGTGCGATGGCCCACGCCGGGGCCTCCACCGCCGCCATCAGCGCCACCGGGGCGCCGCACAGCAGCACCGCGGCCGACAGCATCGGCAACAAGGAGGGTGCCGTCGTGAGGCGGCGCACCGCCACCAGGGCCACCAACGACCCCGCCGAGAGAGCG
>DMQJ01000048.1:3433-3631 GCA_003455715.1 Acidimicrobiaceae bacterium
CCACCACCGCCCCCGCCGAGAGAGCGCCAGTGAGGATGCCGTAGCCGCCGCTGTCCATCCCGAATCGGGCAGTTGCGGCGATGAGCAGCAGCACCGACATCGCCCCGTACACGAGGTTGGCCGCGAGGTGCATGGCGAGCGACGCGACGAGCCCGCGGGACGACGTGAGGGCGCGCGCCCCCTCCGCCAACGACCGAC
>DMQJ01000153.1:0-1954 GCA_003455715.1 Acidimicrobiaceae bacterium
GTCGCCGACGCGGCGCCGGCAGCGTTGCTGCGACGCGGCGCGGCCGAGGTTGCAGTGGAGTCGGTGGAGTTCGACTCGCGAGCGGTGCAGGCCGGTGCCCTCTTCTGCTGCCTTCGCGGTGCGACGAGTGACGGCCACGAGCACGCCGCTGCAGCGGTGGCCGCCGGGGCTGCGGCGCTGCTGGTGGACCACGAGCTACCGATCGACGTTGCCCAGGTGGTGGTGCCCGACACACGAGTGGCCATGGGCCATCTGGCAGCGGCCTTTCACGGCTACCCGAGCCGGCAACTGCTCCTCGTCGGGGTCACGGGTACGAACGGCAAAACCACGACCACGTCGCTGCTCGCCGCCATCCTTCGTGAGGCGGGTCTGCGTACCGGAGTGATCGGCACCCTCACCGGTGCCCGCACCACCCCCGAGGCCCCGCATCTGCAGGCGCAACTCGCGGCGTTCGTGGCCGACGGGTACGACGCCGTCGCCATGGAGGTGTCGTCGCATGCCCTGGCACTGCATCGCGTCAACGGTTGCCGCTTCCGAATCGCCGTCTTCACCAACCTCGGCCGCGACCACCTCGATCTCCACGGCACGGTGGAACGCTATTTCGCGGCCAAGGCATCGTTGTTCGACCCGTCGCTGAGCGAGCGGGGTGTGGCCAACCTCGACGACGTTCATGGCCGGCTGTTGGTCGATACGTCGCCGATTCCGATGACCGGGTTCTCGGCCGACGAACTGGTCGACCTCTCGGTCACCCCGGTGAGCCACACCTACACCTGGCGAGGTCAGCACATCAGCGTTGGCATCGGAGCGTCGTTCAACGCGATGAACAGCCTGGCCGCGGCGACTGCCGCGTCGCTCTTGGGGATCGCTCCGGACGTCATTGCACGTGGGCTGCAGCGTGCGGAGGCCGTGCCCGGGCGGTTCGAGCCGGTCGACGAGGGCCAGCCGTTCAGCGTGGTGGTCGACTACGCCCACACGCCCGACGGGTTGCGCGAAGCGCTCTCGTCGGCGCGGGCGGCAGCCGACGGCGGGCGGGTGCTGGTGGTGTTCGGATGCGGAGGCGACCGCGACCGCGAGAAGCGTCCTGAGATGGGCGCTGTGGCCGCTGCGCTCGCTGATGTTGCCGTGGTCACCAGCGACAATCCTCGGTCGGAAGACCCACTCGCCATCGTCAATGCCGTGTTGGACGGGGTTCCCGCGGACTACCGTGACCGTGTTGTGAGTGAGCCCGACCGACGCCGCGCCTTTGCCGTGGCGTTCGGCATGGCGGCACCCGGTGATGTGGTCGTCATCGCCGGGAAGGGCCACGAAACCACCCAGACCATTGGCAGCGCCGTCGTGCCGTTCGACGATCGCGCCGTGGCCAGAGCACTGTTGGCCTCGGCCAACTCGGAAGGTTCGTCATGATCGCCGTCATGCTCGCGGGCGCATCCGCGATGTTCGTGTCGCTCGTGATCACCCGCTACCTCATTGGCTTCTTCAGTGAACGAGGCAAGGGGCAGCCGATCCTCGGCAAGGAAGATCACGGCCCCGAACACCACATGAAGAAGCAGGGCACCCCCACGATGGGTGGCATCGCCATCGTCGTGGCCGCCATGTTCGGGTGGCTCATCGCCCACCTGCGGCCCAACCTGGCCCTGTCCGACCAGGCGATGATCCTCTGGGTGGGCATCCTCGTCATGGCCGGCATGGGGTTCCTCGACGACTGGATCAAGGTCACCAAGCGCCACAACCGCGGCATCTTCTGGAAGCAGAAGAGCTACATCACCCTCGGGCTGTCGATGCTGATCGCCTGGTGGTTGGTGTCGGCCACGAGCATCAGCACCAACCTGTCGTTCACCCGAGCAACCTTGCCAGGCTGGGATCTGCCCTGGCCCGTGTGGGTGGCGTTCGCAGGCGTCATCATCTGGAGCACCAGCAACGCGGTGAACGTCACCGACGGCCTCGACGGCCTCGC
>DMQJ01000153.1:2125-2527 GCA_003455715.1 Acidimicrobiaceae bacterium
CCGACGGCCTCGACGGCCTCGCCGCTGGCAGCGCCATGATGGGCTTCGGCGCTTTCGCGATCATCGCCTATTGGGCATTCCGTAACCCTGGCGTCTACGGCGCTGTGGTGAACCCCCTCGACCTTGCGGTGTTGGCTGCGGCGTTCGCCGGCGCCTGCGCGGGTTTCCTGTGGTTCAACGCGGCGCCGGCTCGCATCTTCATGGGCGACGTGGGTGCCTTGGCGCTCGGCACGGCCCTCGCTGGCCTCGCGCTCAGCACCAACACCCAGCTTCTGCTCGTGCTTCTGTGCGCCATCAACGTGATGGAAGCAGGTTCGGTGGCGATCCAGATGGTCATCTTCAAGGCGTCGGGCCGCAAGAGGCGGTTCTTCAAAATGACGCCCATCCACCACCACTTCGAAC
>DMQJ01000153.1:2741-3213 GCA_003455715.1 Acidimicrobiaceae bacterium
CGGTCATCATTCGCTTCTGGATCATCAGCGGCATCTCGGTGGCAGTTGCACTCGGAATCTTCATCGCCGACTTCACGAAGGTGAACTCGGGTCTGTGACTGCCCCCACCGCGCTCATCTACGGCATCGCCCTCAGCGGCGATGCGTTGGCGCGCCAGTTGGTCCGCCGCGGATGGCGCATCGTGGTGGTCGACGATGCACCGAACCCAGCGAAGCAATCGCTCGTGTCGAAGTACGGCGTGCAGTTGCGGGGTACCCCTGAGGGAGCCGAGTTGGCAGCGCTCGTTCGCGACGCCGACATCGTGTGCCCGGCCCCCGGCGTACCCGAGACCCACGATGTCATCGCCGCGGCTGTGGCGGCTGGCACGCCCATCCGTACCGAGATCGACCTTGCCTACCTGTGGGAGCAAGAACGCGAGGGCGGCCCGCGCCCGATGCTCGCGGTGACGGGTACCGACGGCAAGACCACCACC
>DMQJ01000153.1:3402-13959 GCA_003455715.1 Acidimicrobiaceae bacterium
GGTACCGACGGCAAGACCACCACCACACTGCTCGCCGCCCACATGGCCGATGTGGCGGGCCATCCCGCGGCTGCCGTGGGCAACACGGAGGTGCCCCTCGCCGACGCGCTCGACGACCCGGTCGACGTGTTCGTGGTGGAGTGCAGCAGTTTCCGCCTCAACTGGATCGACTCGTTCCGGTCGGAAGCGTCGGTATGGCTCAACCTTGCACCCGATCACCAGAACTGGCACACCTCGATGGAGGCGTACGAGGCCGCCAAGGCGCGCATGTGGGCTCACCGGCGGCCCGGCGACGTCGCCATCGGCTTCGTCGACGACCCTGTGGTGATGCGCAACCTCCGTGCGACGGGTGGGGTCACGCGCACGTTCGGGGCCCGTGGCGCCGACTATCACCTCGCCGACGGCCACCTGATGGGCCCGATGGGACGCCTCGCGCCCATCGACGTGATGCCGCGACGTCTGCCGCACGATCTCACCAACGCGCTGGCCGCAGCAGCGTTGGTGATGGAGACCGGTCTCGCCACGCCAGCGAGCCTCACGGAGGCACTGGCCACGTTCCGTCATCCGCCGCACCGCATCGAGCCCGTGGGCACATGGCACGGCGTGGAGTGGTTCAACGACTCCAAGGCCACCACGCCACATGCAGCGCTCACGGCGTTGCGCGGCTTCGACTCGGTGGTGCTGCTTGCGGGCGGCCGCAACAAGGGTCTCGATCTGGCCAGCCTCGCTACCGAACGGGGTCGAGTGCGAGCGGTGGTGGGTCTCGGTGAAGCGGGTGCCGATGTGGTCGGTGCGTTTGCTGGCACTCCCGGCGCAGTGGCGAGTTCGATGGAACACGCAGTGGAGTTGGCCGCTCGCTACGCACAATCTGGCGACGTGGTGCTGCTCTCGCCCGCATGCGCCAGCTTCGACTGGTATCCGTCGGGCGGTTATCCCGCTCGCGGCGACGACTTCAAGCGCATCGTTCGAGCCCGCTTCGACGAGGAGGAAGAACAGTGAGCTCCACCTCCACGCTCATCGGCGATCGCCGTCGCGCTGCACTCGAGCGTAAGCAGGCCATCGGTCGCCACCCATCGCAGCGGGCTGGGGCTCGCCCTGCCACGCCGCCACCGGTCGCGTTCTACGTCATCGCTGTGGTCGTCACGGTCTTCACCATGCTCGGTCTGGTGATGGTGCTGTCGGCCACCGCGATCTCCGAGTTCCACAAGGGCAACTCACCCTGGCGGCTGTTCAACCGCCAGGTGATGTGGGCGGTGCTGGGGGTCATCGGCATGTGGGCAGCGATGCGCATCCCCATGCGGCAGTGGCGACGGCTGGTGGTGCCGGGGTTCGTCGCCGCCAGCGCACTCATGCTGCTGCCGTTCGCGCCTGGCATCGGCGCCACCATCAATGACGCCAGCTCGTGGGTGGTCATCGGCCCCGTCAGCTTCCAACCCAGCGAGTTCATGAAGCTGGCGTTGCTGCTGGCCTGCGCCGAGTTGCTCACCCGGCGCCGCGAGTCGATGCACGACCCTGCCCGCACCCTCCTGCCGGTGCTCGCGATGGGTGCGCTGGCAGCGGCGTTGTCGTTGCTCCAGGGCGACCTCGGTTCAGCAATCGTGTTGGCGGCCATCGTGTTCTCGGTGGTGTTCATCGCTGGCGCCCCGCTGTTGCCGCTCGGTGCCGCCGGAGCACTCGGCGCGCTCGGGGCCATCGCCTTCGTCGCCTCCAGCCCGCGCCGCCAGGCCCGGTTCACCGCCTTCTGGGACATCGCTGCACACAAGACGAGGCTGAGCTACCAGACCTGGCAGGCCATGATCGCCACGGCCCAGGGTGGCCTGGTCGGCTCCGGACCCGGGCAGGGGCGAAACAAGCTCGGTGAGTTCCTGCCGCTTGCGCACAGCGACTTCATCTTCGCCGTCATCGCTGAAGAACTGGGGTTCATCGGCGTGGTTGCCGTGCTCGGTGGGTTCCTCGTGCTGGCCTACGCCGGCGTGCAGGTGGCGATGGCCACGCACGACCGATTCCACGCACTCGTGGCCGGCGGTATCACCGCCTGGTTCGTGGTGCAGGTCATCATCAACGTCGGTGGTGTCACCGGTTTCATGCCTGTCACCGGCCTCACCCTGCCGTTCTTCTCCGCCGGTGGCAGTTCGTTGTTCGTCACCCTCACCTCGATGGGCCTGCTCCTCAACGTGGCCCGAAACGTACGATGACCGGGTGCTTCGCCGTGGTCACCGGCGGCGGCACGTCGGGGCACGTGCTGCCCGCCCTCGCCATCGCCGACTCGCTGGTGGTCGCAGGCCATCCTGCATCGTCGATCCACTATGTGGGCACCCAGCGCGGCGTGGAGACGTCGCTGGTGCCGCCTACGGGTTACCCACACACCTTCCTCGATGTGGTCGGCTTGCAGCGCAGCCTGAGCCGACGAAACCTTGCGTTCGTCCCCAAGCTCTGGCGCTCGGTGCGCGACGCGACGGCATTGCTCCGACGCATCGAGCCACGGGTGGTGGTGAACGTGGGCGGCTACGGCAGCTTCCCCGCGACCTGGGCGGCTCGCCGACTGGGCATCCCCTACGTCGTGGTGAGCTACGACCGACGGCCGGGGCTGGTGTCGAAGCTCATGGCGAAACGAGCCGCGGCGTGCGCCGTGGCGTTCCCCGGGTCGACGCTGCCCCATGCCACGCTCACCGGTGCGCCCGTGCGCCAGGAGATGATTGCGCTGGAGCGCGGTGCGGCACGGGCCGCAGCCCGCTCCGAACTTGGCCTACCCGCCGACCGGTTCGTCGTGGCCGTGATGTGCGGCTCACAGGGAGCCGCCGCAGTGAACGATGTGGTGGCAGGCCTGGTGGATCGGCGCAGCGCCGACACCGGCCTTGCCGTGTACCACGTGGTGGGTGACCGCTTTCTCGGACAGGCCGCGCCCGCTCGCGACGGACGAGAGGGCATCCTGTACCGCGTGATCGGCTACGAGCATCGGATGGCATCGCTCTACGCCGCCGCCGACCTCTTGGTTACTCGTGGCGGTGCTGGCACCATCGCCGAACTGGCAACCGTGGGCGCACCTGCCGTCGTGGTGCCGTGGCCGGGGGCGTCGGAGAACCATCAGGTCGACAACGCCAAGGTGCTCAGCGACGTTGGCGCCGCGGTGCTGGTAGAGCAGCAGCACCTCACCGTCGATCGCCTTGACGATGAGGTACAGCGCTTCCGCTCCGAGCCGGTGGCCCTCGCGGCACTCGCCCGGCGCGCATACGAGGAAGGTGCGCTGCATCGCAGCGGCGAGCTCGCTGCACTGATTGCCAAGGTGGCCGCCCGATGAGCCTAATTGCCCCGCCCGTCGCACCGCTCGACCTCTCGGTGCCGCAACGCCTGCACGTCGTGGGCGCCGGTGGGCCCGGTATGAGCGCCATCGCCATCGTGCTGGCGGAGATGGGCCATACCGTCACAGGCAGCGACATGCGCGACCGTCCAGTGCTCGATCGGGTTCGCGCCGCGGGGGTCGACGTGCACGTTGGCCACGATCGCCAACTCGTCCACGGCTGCGCGGCCATCACGTGGAGCACCGCCATTCCCGAGCGCAACATCGAGCGCCAGGAGGCAATCGCCGTCGGGGTGCCGTCACTCCACCGCTCAGGAATGCTCGCCTCCATCTGCGCCCAGGCCAAGTCGCTCGCTGTGGCCGGCACCCATGGCAAGACCACCACCACCTCGATGCTCATGCTCATCCTTTCGGCGGCAGGGCTGCGGCCGAGCTTCGTCATCGGAGGCGACGTCACCGATATGGGCACCGGCGCTCAGTGGACAGGTGGCGAATGGTTCGTGGTGGAAGCCGACGAGAGCGACGGCACCCATCTCACGCTGCCATTGTTCGGCTCCATCATCACCAACATCGACGTCGATCACTTGGAGTTCTGGGGGTCGTTCGACGCCATTCTCGACGGCTTCGATCGCTACCTGGCGCAGATCCCCGGCCCACGGGTGCTGTGTGCCGACGACCCGCACTGCGCCGCCCTCGCCACCCGGCACGCCGCCATCACCTACGGCACCGACAGCGCAGCGGAGTTCCGTGCCGTCGACATCGTTGCCCGCAACGGCTCCTACACGTTCACGGTGGAGCATCGCGGGGTCGCCCTCGGCAGCATCGACCTTCCGCTGCGAGGCATCCACAACGTGCGCAACGCCACGGGTGCGTTGGCCATGGCGTGCAGCGTGGGCGTTCCGTTCGACGTGGCGTCGGCGGCGCTGGCGACGTTCGGGGGGGTCGCTCGGAGGTTCGACATTCGGGCCGTCGACGGCGGTGCCACGTTCGTCGACGACTACGCGCACATCCCGACCGAGATCAAGGCGGTGCTCGCCGGAGCACGCACGAGCGGCGACGGTTGGAGGCGCGTGGTCGCCGTGTTCCAGCCCAATCGCTACAACCGGATGGCCCTGCTGTGGCCCGAGTACGCCGACGCGTTCGCCGACGCCGACATTGTGGTGCTCACCGAGATCTACCCGTCGGGCACCACGCCCATCCCGGGCATCACCGGCAAGCTGGTGGTCAACGCTGTGCTCGACGCGCACCCGTCCACACGTGTCGTCTGGCTGCCCAACCGCGACGAACTGGTCGAGTACCTCAGTCGCGAACTCGGCGACGGCGACGTGTGTGTCTCGATGGGGTGCGGCGACATCGAGTCGCTGCCCGACGAAGTGGTCGCCCGCCGTGTCGCCCGCCGCGCCGATCGAGCCGCAGCGGGGCAGGTGATCGGGTGACCCGTCGCTCGTCGCCGGTCGAGGCAGCCCTGTCGTTGCTGCAAGGCGTTGCTCGCGCCGACGTACCCCTGGCTCCGCTCACCACCTACCGGGTGGGTGGCAACGCTGCGGTGTTTGCCACCCCCACCTCGGTCGACGAGTTGTTCGCCGTCGGTTCGGCGGCTCGCGACACCGGGCTTCCCGTGCTGCTGATCGGCCGGGGTTCCAACATGCTCGTCGCCGACACCGGGTTTCCTGGCATTGCGGTCAGTCTGGCCTCGATGCACGGTGTCGCCGAACGGATCGATGTTGCCGACACCACCGTGGTGGCCGGAGGGGGAGTCGCCCTTCCGGTGTTGGCCCGGCGCACCGTCGCAGCGGGACTCACCGGGTTCGAGTGGGCGGTGGGGGTGCCGGGCTCTGTGGGCGGGGCGGTGCGGATGAATGCCGGTGGGCATGGCAGCGACATGGCCGCCAGCATGCGCACGGTGCGCATCGCCGACCTCGGCGAACTCGCCGAGTACGACCTCGGGGTCGAGGCGCTGCACCTCGGCTTTCGCAGCAGTGGGCTGCTCGATCACCACGTCGTGCTGCATGCCACGCTGCAGCTCGCTCCCGGTGAGGTCGCCGCCGGCGAGGCAGCGCTCACCGAGATCGTGCGCTGGCGGCGAGAACACCAGCCCGGCGGCCAGAACTGTGGTTCCGTGTTCGTCAACCCAGTGCCCGGCGAACTCGCCGCTGCCCAGCTCATCGATGGGCTCGGCCTCCGGGGGTTCCGCATCGGCGGAGCGATGGTGAGCGACAAGCACGCCAACTTCATCCAAGCGTCCGACGGCTGCCCCGCAGCCGATGTGTGGGCGGTGATGGAGCACGTTCGGTCGGCAGTGCACCAGGCCAGCGGCATCCTGCTGCGCAGCGAAGTGCGGTTGGTCGGCTTCCCGACCACTGCCGATGATGCGGGCACCAAGAGGGCAGCATCGTGAGCCAGCCGAACCCCCCTCGCCCGGGCGACGACGCCCACGTGCCCGACTCGGTGCTCGACGAATTGTCGGCCGCGTTCGGCGCTGCGGACGACCCGGTGTCGTACGACTTCGACGACCCCTCGATCGACCGGCTGCTCGGCCTCGGCCCCGATGTCGAGCCGCCCGCTGCGCCCCCTGTGGCACCGCCCGTCGAGTCGCCCGTCGAGTCGCCCGCGTCAACCGACGCCGTCGTCCTGCCGTTCCGCTCACCCCGCGCCCAACAGGTGTCGACCGAGTCGGCAGGGGAGGAGCCAGTTCAGCCCCACCAGCCAGACGTGGCCCACCCGACCGACCGACCCGAGGTTCCCGACCAGCCAGATGAGGCCGAGGTCGGCGGTGCCCGCCGCACCATCGTCATCGCCGACGACGGTCAGCCCGACACCGTGTACCTCGACGAGGAAAAGGAGGAGCGCTTCCGTGCGGTCCACGGTGACGGCACCTCCGATCGCAGCACCATCGTCATCAGCGACCTCGACGACGGGGCCGTGTCGCAGCAACCGCCCACTGCCTCCGGTGGCAGTATCGACCCGCGCGTTCGTGCCCGGCGCATCTCGGTTCGTCGGGCGGAAGGCCGCCGGCGCCTCGTGTGGGTGGCCGTCGGCGTGGTGGCGCTGCTGCTCGTCGTCGGCGCCGTTGCCGTGGTGGCATCTCCGATCTTCGGCGTGGAGGAGGTCCGGGTGCAGGGCGCGACCTACACCGACCAGCAGCTGATCGCCGACATCGTCGCCGAACTCGAAGGCGAGCCGGTGCTGCTCGTCGACACCGAAGCGCTCGAAGCGAGGCTGCAGCGCGATCCCTGGGTGGAGCGCGCTCGCGTCAGCACCGACTTTCCGCACACGGTGGTCATCGACATCCGCGAGCGTGTGCCGCTCGCAACGTTCCAGGGTGGCGACGGTAGTTGGCGGGTGATCGACGTGCAGGGGCGTGTGCTGGCCGTGCTCGAGGGGCAGCCGATCTCGATGATGCCCATCGACGGCGAGCATCCCGACACCACCCCTGGGCAGTTCGCTGGTGCTCCCTATGCCGACGCGGCGCTGCTCGTGCGCTCGCTCCCCGGGGAGATCCGTGTCCTCACCCGAGCCGTGGTGCTCGATTCGGCGGTTGGAACGATGAGCCTGCTGCTGTCGCCCTCGGCCTCGGCGTCATCGGAAGATCCCGTCGTCGTCCGTTTGGGTGACGCCGAGAATCTCGACGCCAAGTTGGTACGACTGCTCGGGCAGGTGCGCAGCGGCCTGGAAGGTGTCGCGTCGCTCGACGTCTCCACCGAGGAAATCGGCGTCGTCCCTCGGTAACCGCAGTGTCGGTGCCGCCATTCGCTACGATCAGACCAACTGCAGAGGAAGAACTCGTGCACAATCGTCGTCAACACCGTTTCCCACGAACCTGGAGGTTCAACTGATGGCCGGTGCCCCACAGAATTACCTGGCCGTCATCAAGGTCATCGGCGTCGGTGGCGGCGGCGTCAACGCCGTCAACCGCATGATCGATGCCGGTCTCAAAGGCGTCGAGTTCGTCGCCGTCAACACCGATGCCCAGGCGCTGCTCATGAGCGACGCCGACGTGAAGCTCGACATCGGCCGCGACCTCACTCGTGGGCTTGGCGCCGGCAGCGACCCTGAAGTGGGGCGCAACGCCGCTGAAGCTCACCGCGACGAGATCGAGGAGATGATCAAGGGCGCCGACATGGTGTTCATCACCGCCGGCGAAGGTGGTGGCACCGGTACGGGTGCTGCTCCGGTCATCGCCGAGACCGCCCGCAGCATGGGTGCGCTCACCATCGGCGTGGTCACCCGCCCCTTCAGCTTCGAGGGTCGTCGGCGCGCCGTGCAGGCCGACGCAGGCGTGCAGCGGTTGAAGGAGAAGGTCGACACACTCATCGTCATCCCCAACGACCGACTGCTCACCGTGGCCAACGAGAAGACCAGCGTGCTCAACGCGTTCAAGATGGCCGACGAAGTGTTGCTGCAGGGTGTCAGCGGCATTACCAACCTCATCACCACCCCCGGCCTCATCAACACCGACTTCGCCGACGTCAAGATGGTGTTGTCGAGCGCTGGGTCGGCATTGATGGGCATCGGTCAGGCGAGCGGCGAGAACCGTGCGGTCACCGCGGCCAAGGCCGCCATCAGCAGCCCACTGCTCGAGGCGGCCATCGATGGGGCCCGAGGCATCCTGCTCAATATCACCGGGCCGAGCAGCATGGGCCTGTTCGAGATGAACGCGGCTGCCGAGATCATCCATGGCGTCGCCCACCAAGACGCCAACATCATCTTCGGCACGGTCATCGACGACGAGATGGGCGACGAGGTGAAGGTCACGGTCATCGCCGCGGGCTTCGATCGCTGGGACGGCGGCGGCTCGGGCTCGAGCAGCACGTCGTCGGCCGCCGCGGGTGGCCGGCCGGCGATGAAGGTGGTGCAGGAGCCCAAGCCCACCACCTCGCTGAAGGACCTCTTCGCCGACGATGCCGCCGACCCGCTCGATGTCGACGGCGACGACGACTTCGACGTGCCGTCCTTCCTGAAGTGAGCGACGCGCCCCCACGTGGCCTGCGGGTCGCTGCGGGCGACGACAGCATCCTGGTGCGTTGCAGCACCCGAGCCGATGGTGATTTCTCGCTCGAAGCCCCATCGGTGGCGCGAGCGCATCGGCGTGCTGCGTTCCAGATGGGTGCCTGGAGCCAACTCGACGAGGTGCACGGCACCCGCGTACGGATGGTCTCCGAACCCGGCATGCACGACGGCAGCACGGGCGACGCCCTGGTATGCACGGTTCGTGGAGCGGCCCTCGCCATCTGGGTGGGTGACTGTGCCCCGCTGGCGCTCGTCGCCGACGGTGGGGTGATCGGCGGGTGCCACGCGGGTTGGCGTGGCGCACTCGACGGGGTGGTGGAGAAAACGGTGGAGGCGATGCGCGCCGTGGGAGCAGCCGGACCGATCACGGCCTACCTTGGCCCGTGCATCCATGGCTGCTGCTACGAGTTCGGCCCCGATCTGTTGGCTGGGTTCGTCGACCGGTTTGGTCCTCAGGTGGCAGCGTCGACCACATGGGGCACGCCGTCGCTGCACATGCCGTCGGTGATCGAGCAGGCCGCGGTCGAGGTGGGCGTCGTTGTCGACCACTCGCTGTCGGAGTGCACGGCGTGCCACCCGGATCGCCGCTTCTCACATCGTCGGGGCGACACCGCCCGGCAGGTCGTCACCATCACTCGCACGGCGGCAGCATGAGCAGCGACCTCACGCCCGACGAGGTGTGCGACCCTGCGCTCGACCAGTTGGTGGCCGAGCGTTTGGAGGTGGTGCGCGAGCGGATCCGTCTCGCAGGGGGCATCGGGGTGGAGGTGCTGCCGGTCACCAAGACGTTTCCGCCAGCCGCGTGCTGGGCCGCCTTCCGAGCGGGTTGCTCGGCCGTGGGTGAGAACTATGCGCAGGAGGTCGTCGCCAAATTCGGCGCGCAGCGGTCGCTGCCCTTCGGTGTGCACTTCATCGGACAGTTGCAGACCAACAAGGTTCGTCTACTCGCCCCGCTGGTGACGTGCTACGAGACCATCGATCGCGAGTCGGTGCTCCGTGAGGTCGCCAAACGGGTTCCCGGAGCGGCGGTCCTGGTGCAGGTGAACACCTCGAGCGAGCCGGGTAAGGGTGGCTGCGCGATCGACCAGGTTCCGGAGTTGGTGGAGCGAGCCGTCGCTGCCGGCCTCAGGGTGCGCGGGCTCATGACGGTCGGTCCCACCGTCGGTGGCCCCGAGGACGCTCGCCCCGGTTTCCGCGCGGTGCGTGCACTGTGCGACTCCCTGTCGCTGGAGGTGTGCTCGATGGGAATGACGGCCGATCTCGACGTGGCGGTGCAGGAGGGTGCGACCGAAGTGCGGGTCGGGAGCGCGCTGTTCGGCGGGCGTCCGCCCGCAGCGCGCGCAGTGCGATAACCTCAGTCGGCGGAGGACGCTTGATGTCGATGTGGAAAAAGGCGATGGACTACCTGGGCCTCGGGCCCGACGATGCCTACGACGACTACGACCTCGCGCCCGAACCCGAGCGACCGGCGCGTCCGATGCGCCCACCGCGCGACGAATCCGTTCGTATGCCCCGCGCAATGCCGTCGGAGTACGAGCCCGAGCAGGTTCGCACCCAGCCGGCGCGCCCCACGTTCCCGAGCCGCGAGTCCGACGTGGTGGTGCGTCGACCGGTGCCCGCTGGCGACGACAGCAGCGTGCAGCCCCGGCCCATCAACCCTCGCCCAGTCACCCCGGTACGGCCCGCACCGGCGCCCGTGGGTGAGCCGCACACCGTTCGCCCTCGGCGGTTCGATTCCGCGCAGGAAGTAGCCGACAAGTTCAAGGAAGGCCTGCCGGTCATCATGAACCTCGAGGCCGCCGACCGCGAGGTGTCGCGTCGCCTCATCGATTTCGCCAGTGGGCTGTGTTACGGCCTCGATGGCACGATGGAGAAGGTGGCGAGCGGGGTGTACCTGCTGAAGCCTCCTGGTCGTAGCCACGGTTACGACGGTTCCGACTACGGCGCCTGAGTCCGAGTCGCCCGGTGGCCCTGCTTGGTCACCGAAAACTGCCCGGGTGTGCAGCGGGGTCCGTCGCGCCTAACATCGCCGGTCATGGAAATGAGTCCGCAGACCATCCGTAGCACCGGCTTCCGCACCGTGAAGAAGGGCTACGACCCCGCCGAGGTCGATGCCTTCAAAGACCAGGTGGCCTCGGTGGTGGAGACCGCGCAGAACCAGGCCACGGCGATGGAAGCCCGTGCCCGAGCTGCCGTCGCCAAGCTGCAGGAGGTGTCGCAGCAGGTGGGGGTCGGTCGCGACGAACGCC
>DMQJ01000201.1:0-3661 GCA_003455715.1 Acidimicrobiaceae bacterium
GCCACCGGCGGCCACCTGCCGCTCGAGTCGTTCGATGCGCTCGAGCAGCACCCCGACGTCGGCGCCAGCGGCCTCGTGCGTCAGTTGCACCAATGCGACCTCCAACAGCAGCCGCGGGTCGGGGGCGTGGCGCATCTCCACCAACATCTCGCCGAGGCGTTCCATCGCCCGCACGATGCCCGCAGCACCCAACCGCTGGGCCAAGTCGCTCACCTCTGCCGCGCGCTGGGTGGGCAACTGCACCAACTCGGGGGCCATCAGCGACAGGAAGCAGTCGCGCAGGTGGCGAACGATGTCGTCGGTGAGGGTGCGCGGGTCGCGGCCCTGTTGCACGGCGGCGGCCACCACCGCCAAGGCCCGACCCGGGTCGTGCTCGATGAAGGCCTCCACGAACTCGTCGAGCGGGGTGGTTTGCAGGGGCTCGCCGCCACCGGAGGCCACCAGCTCGAGGGCCGACACGGTGTCGCGGGCAGACCCACCACCTTGGCGGAGCACCGACTGCAACGCGTCGTCGGTGAGGTCGATGCCGGCGTCGCCGGCGAGCCACCGAATGTGCTGCTCCATTACGTCCATCGGCAACAGGTGGAACTGCAGATGCTGGGTACGCGACCGAATGGTCTCGCTCACTTTTTGGGGATCTGTGGTGGCAAGTACGAAAACCACGTGAGCGGGAGGCTCTTCCAACGTCTTCAACAGTGCGGCCTCGGCCGCTTTGGAGAGCATGTGAACTTCGTCGAGGATGTAGACCTTGTGGCGACCTGGGGTACCCAGCGATGCCTTTTCGATCAGATCGCGCATCGCGTCGACGCCGTTGTTGCTCGCCGCGTCGAGTTCGTGCACGTCGTAGCTGTTGCCGCGTTCCACCGCCAGACACGACTCGCACTCGCAGCACGGCTCGCCGTCGCGCGGGTTCTCGCAGTTGAGCACCTTGGCGAGGATGCGCGCCGACGTGGTCTTGCCGGTGCCACGCGGGCCGGAGAACAGGTAGGCCTGTCCCTCGCGGTGGTTGATGACTGCGTTGCGCAGCGAACGGACGACATGCTCCTGCCCCTTCACCTCGCTGAAGCGGCGCGGGCGGTAGCGGCGGTAGAGCGACTGGGTGGCCATCGCTGCGACTCTACCCAGGGCGCCGTGGCCGTCCATCCCAGGGCGCGGGTGGCTAGCGTTGGTGCACTGCGATGATTGCGCCACGCCACACCGCCCGTCCAGCGTTGCGCTGGCTGCTCGCCCTCCTCGCCGGTGGGGTGGCCGCTGCGTGCTGGGGCACACCGGTGCACGCCGTCGACAACACCCTCGTGGCCAGCACCCCGGCTGCCGATTCCACGGTCGACGTGGCCCCCTCCACCATCAGCCTGCAGTTCGCCAACCCATTGGGCGACCTGAACACGCTCACCATGACCTGCGGCGCGCCCGACGACGCCGTGGCCAATCCGATTCCCCTCGGCACTCCCATCCGATTGGCAGACGGCGTCACCCTCACCGCCTCGGTGCCCAGCACCGTTGGTAAGGGCGTGTGCACCGTGGCCTGGAAGGTGGCCGACGTCAACCTGCAGCCCGCTGGCAGCGGCAGCTTCAGCTTCACCGTCGCCAACGATCCGGTGGCCACCACTGCGCCCACCACGTCGAGCACCGTGGCAGGGGAAGAGGGTGCCGACACCACCGCGCCGACGGCCACCACGGTGGCCCCCACCGGGGGCGGCACCTCGAGCGGCGGCGGCACCGACACCAGCGAGCCCACCGACCTGCCGCCTCGTGGGCCGCTCGGACTGTTTCGGCTGCTCAGCATCCTGGGCCTTGCCGCCCTGTTCGGTGCGTTGGTGGTCATCACCCTGGCCTGGCCGGAAGGGGTGGAATACCTCGTCACGGTGCGCCATCTGAAGTTGGTGTGGGCCCTCGCTCTCGCCGCCGCCGTGCTCTACGCCGGTGCCACTGCCCAACAGATCTCGGGCGAGGGGCTGGGGAGCGCGCTCATGCCCACGTCGTGGGGCACCCTGCTCGACACCACGGCGGGCAAGGCGGCCCTGTTGCGGGTGCTGTTCGTGGCCGGCAGCGCGTACGCGGCCTTCCGGCCCGAACGGGCCATCGACCCCGCCAGCCAGTTGCCTGCGCTCGGTCTGCCGGCTCTTGCCGTCGCCACCATTGCGTTCAGCCGCGACCAGTTCGGCATCGTCGAGTTCGCTGTCGGCCTGGCCCACGCGCTTGCCATGGCCGCCTGGCTCGGCGGCCTGGTGCTGATGGTCAGCGTCGTGCTCAGCGGCCCCGGCGACGAAGATCTCGTCCACGCCACCCGCGGCTTCGGGCGGCTCTCGGTGCCGTTGCTGCTCGTCACCGTGGTCACCGGTGTTGCCCAGATGTTCCGGCTCGACCAGGGTGCCATCTTCACCTCGAGCCACGGGCGGGTGCTCGTGTTGAAGGCCGTGTTCGTGGCCGCAATGGTGTTCGTGGCGCTCGAGTCGCGGCGGTTCATCAAGCAGCGGGCGTCACGGGCGCACACGATGTCGGCGCCACTCGCCGGCCGCCTCCGCCGCGCCTTGCGTTTCGAGATGGGCATCGGCGTGGTGGTGCTCGCGCTCACCGCATGGCTACTCGCTCTGGCGCCGGTCGGGTTGGCCAACAGCGGGAGTAGTGCCTACGACCTGGGGACGGTGCGCCGGTTCGTCAACGAGTCACTATCGGCCGACGTCCGGGTGACGTTCAGCGAGAAGGTCGGCGCCAACGACGTTCGCATCGAGGTGGTGTCGCCCTCCACCGGGCTCAGCGGCCTTCAGGTCGACTTCGTCGCCCCGGCGGGAAGCACCATCGGCGGGCTGAGCATCGTCGACATCCCGCTCACCGGTGCCGGCACCATCGTATATACGAAGAGTTCCGGGTTCGCGCTGCAAGCGCCTGGCACCTGGACGGTCATCGTGCGCATCGGCACCAACGAAGTCGCCCGCACCAACGTGATGGTGGAAGGCGACGCGCCGCAGGCGTAGCGCTCAGGCCCCGTCGTTCGGGCGGCCCACCACAGCGCTGAAGGCGACCGGCGAGGCAACGTCCAGTTGGTCGTAGCGGCAGCTTTCCGGCGTGCGGTCGGGTCGCCACCGCAGGAACGTGCTGCCGTGACGGAAGCGTCCCTCCTGCAGCTGTCCGAACGTCACCTCGGCCACGCGCTCGATGCGCAGTGGAACCCAACTGAGGTCTTTGCCCGCGTTCCATCTGCTGCCGCCGCCTGGCATGCGTTGGCCCTGCTCGACGGCGGCGGCCATGAACTCGGCCCAGTCGCGCCAGGGGTGGGCGGCAGTGGCGTCGTGAGTGAGCGGCTCGAGCTCAGCCAACAGTTCGGTGCGGCGCGCCGCCGTGAACGACGCGGTGACACCAACGTGGTGCAACGAGCCCTCGTCGTCGAACAGGCCGAGGAGTAGCGAGCCGACGCCCTTACCGTCCTTGTGGATGCGGTATCCGGCGATGACACAGTCGGCCGTGCGCCGGTGCTTCACCTTCACCAGCGTGCGCTTGTCGGGCGTGTACGGGTCGGTGAGCCGCTTGGCAATCACACCGTCGAGCCCTGCGCCTTCGAACTCGGTGAACCAGCGCTGAGCTTCCGCCGGGTCGGTGGTGGAGGGGCACCGATACACCGGCGGCGACGCACCGGCGAGCAGCGAGTCGAGCAGCCCCCGCC
>DMQJ01000201.1:3881-4045 GCA_003455715.1 Acidimicrobiaceae bacterium
GCGAGTCGAGCAGCCCCCGCCGCTCCGCCAGCGGGACGTCCATCAGGTTGCGGTCGTCGAGTGCCAACAGGTCGAAGGCCACGAAGCTGGCTGGCGTCTCGGCAGCGAGCCGACGCACCCGTGACTCGGCCGGGTGAATTCGCTGCTGCAGTGCGTCGAAGTCG
>DMQJ01000201.1:4363-4598 GCA_003455715.1 Acidimicrobiaceae bacterium
TTGAACGGCTTCTCGTTGCGGCTCGCCAACTCCACCGACGGGCCGTCGCGAAAGACGATGCAGCGAAAGCCATCCCACTTCGGCTCGTACAGCCATGTCGCACCACCGTCGTCGGGTTGGGCAGGGATGGTGTCGGCCAGCTTGGCCAGCATCGGGGCGATGGGCGGTTGCAGCGGCAGCGTCATGACGTGATGTGTTAGCACGGGTGGTGGTCCATGTGGAGCGGGGCCAGCCA
>DMQJ01000201.1:4777-5036 GCA_003455715.1 Acidimicrobiaceae bacterium
GTCCATGTGGAGCGGGGCCAGCCAGGGAACTAGCGTTGCCCCCCGTGACGAGTAACCCGATGGCCGACAAGCTCGAGGATCTGCGCCAACGTCGAGAGCAGGCGTTCAACGCCGGCTCGCCGCGTTCGGTGGAACGCCAGCACGAGAAGGGCAAGATGCTGGCCCGCGAGCGCATCGACTACCTGCTCGACCCGGGCAGCTTCCAAGAACTCGACCTGTTGGCCCGCCATCGCGCCCATGCCGCTGGCCTCGAGGAACG
>DMQJ01000173.1 GCA_003455715.1 Acidimicrobiaceae bacterium
GGGGGTGGCACACGCCGACTGGGTGAGCGTGTTGCATCACGGCGGAACGGTGGTGCCGTCCGCCCCGCGTTCCATGCCCGGCCCCGACGAACGAGTGCCGTCGTTGCCGCCCACCGCCCGACAGCGACGTGGAGGCCACACGGTGCACAGCGAGCCGGTGCACGACTATGCCTTCTTCACCGCGTTCCAGCCGGTGGTCGCCCTCGAGAGCGGTGAGGTCGTCGGCTACGAGGCGCTCAGCAGGTTCGCCGACGGGCAGTCGCCCCTGGCCGGCCTGGCCGAGGCAATGGCTGCAGGGTTGGGCGTGGAGCTCGACTCCGAGCTGGCCCGCACCGCTGTGGCCGGGGCCCGCAAACTGCCTGAGGCGCATTGGCTGGCAGTGAACCTCTCGGTGGAACTGGCTGGCCGGCCCGACATCGTCGGCGATTTGGCTCGCAACGCGAACCGGCCGCTGGTGGTCGAACTCGACGGCGACGACGCCGCGCTCGAGGCGCTCGTGGACGCGCTCGCTGCCCTTCCCAATGTGCAGGTGGCCATCGACGACGATGGCGTCGGCTACGAGACCATGTCGCGCATTGAGCGTTTGCGACCGGCGTTCGTGAAGCTGCACCGAGAGACCGTGGCCGATCTCGAGTCGGATGTGGCCCGACAGGCTGCGGTGCGATCGCTCGTGGAGTTCGCCGAGCAGCACGGCTGCACCGTGGTCGCCGAGGGCGTGGAGACGGCGGGAGAGCGCGACGCGCTGCTGGCCACGGGAGTGCTCTTCGGCCAGGGGTACTTCATCGGCCGCCCCCTCCCGGTGGACCGCCTTGCGACCCCCGTCGCCGCAGCAGCGCGCTGACCCCTGACGTCGAGTCGTCGGCCAGCCTGGCTCAGCCGACGAAGACCGGCAGGCTGCTGACCGCCCACAGGCAACCGAGCGCGGCGACCCCGCCCACAGCGAGGGGAGTCGCCCACCGTGCCCATGCAGGCACTGGCTTCCAACCCGGGGCGAGCACGAACCACCCGCAGATGGCGCCAGCGACGAGGCCGCCGATGTGGCCACCGATGGAGATGTTGCGCATCGTGAACGTGATGACCAGGTTGAGCAACAGCGTGCTGCCCAGCCCGGTGTTGAAGATGTTCACCCCACGGCGATGCATGCCTACGGCCGCAACGCCCATCATGCCGAACACGGCACCTGACGCTCCGCCGGTGATGCTGAGGTCAGCGCCGTCGAGCAGCAGCACACCAAAGCTGCCGCCGAGCAGGCTGGCGAAATAGCACAGCAGCATCTTCGCCGTGCCCAACTCTCGCTCGACCAGCTGGCCCAGTTGGTAGAGGATGAACATGTTGAAGCCCAAGTGGATGATGCCGAAATGGATGAAGCCGCTGGTGATGATGCGATACCACTCGTCGGTGTAGTGCACGATGCTGCGGTTGAGCCCGAGATCGACGTGGGCCTCGGTCATCCGGTTGGAGAGGGTGTCGGTGTCGAGCAACACCATCCACAAGAACACGGCGATGTTGATGCCGACGAGCGCATAGGTGACAGGGGTGAGCACTCGGGCGTTGGCGTACTTCACCCGGGTCTTCAGGTCGGGCCGCGCCGCCTTGGCGCAGTCGAGACAGTGCGAACCGACGGTGGCCTGCACGAGGCATTCGCTGCAGGCCGGCTTGCCGCACCGGGTGCAACTGCGGCCGGCCTCGCGGCCGGGGTGGCGGTAGCAGGTGGGCAGCGTGGGAGGTAGCGGCAACGACACGCCGCCGAGGCTACCGACCGGCGCTCAGCTGATGGCGTCGGCCAGCACGGCCACCAGCACCACCGCAATGATGAACCCGTTGTAGCCGGTGTGTGCCCGGGCGGACTCGAACGTCGCTTCGCGGCGAGAGCGGGTGCGGTGGTAGGCCCGCAGGTACACCCACATGAAGTAGGCGCCGCTCACGGTGAGGGCGATCGCCACTCCAATTGGCACCCCGATGAGCGTGTGCACCAACCCGAACTGCACCGACTTCCACACCCGCAGCCCGCGGCTCCACCCCTCTGCCCCCGCTCGGAACAGTCGCTCCTCGGCGAACGCGAACAGCGGAAGAGCGGCGATCAGCAACACCACGAACAACGTCGGGACCAGCCACTCCCACACCGTGCCCGATGTGGTGCTCGACGAACCGAAGACAGGGTTGCCGTCGCCTCCCAGAGCGCTCCACCACCCCCAGTCGAGACCCGGTACGAGCAGCAGCATCCACGCCAGCCAGCCGACGACCACCAACAGCAGGGGAGCGGGCCACACATGACGCCACCGCAACCCGCGCACGATGGGTGCCATGATCGCCCGGCCCGCCGAGGTGCGCGACTCACGCACGCCGGTAACGAGGCGAACCGCCATGAACCCGAGCACCGCGAAGGTGAGCACATCGGTGACGACTCGAGGCACGACCCCAGCGTACGAGTGAGAGTGCGCATCCAGGTGAGAGGGCCCGACTCGGCAGTCGGGTCCTTGCACCTCAGGCCCCGAGTGCCTACTCGCGCCCCGGGAGGCGAGTGCACACTCCATTGCGCCCTCTCACTCGGGTGGGTGCCCTCTCACTCGGGTGGGTGGCGGCTCACTCGGGTGGGTGGGGTGTCACTCGGCTGGGGGAGGGGGTCGGGTCTCGCTGCGGGGTGCGCGGGCACCCACGACCTGTCAGCTGCCGCGGCGGGCGCCGAGGGTGCCGAACATGTCGGCAGCCGTCGGTTCGCCCAGCAGATGGCCCTGCACCAGGTCGCACCCGAGCACTCGCAACCTGCGCAACTGGTCGGCGGAGGTGACCCACTCGCCCACCACCTGCATGTCGAGCGCATGGGCGAGTTGGATGATGGCCCGCACAATGGGGTCGTCGTCGCCGTTCGCCCCGAGCATGCGGGCGATTGCGCCATCGAGCTTCAGCACGTCGGCCTCGCAGCTGCGGAGCGCGGTGAGCGAACTGACACCCGTACCGAAGCTGTCGAGCGCCAGCTGCACCCCAAAGCGGCGCAGCGCCTGCATGGAGCGCAAGGTGCCGGGCTGCTGGTCGTTGAGCGTCTCTTCGTCGAAGTCGAGGGTGAGCTGGTGCGGGCTGAGTTCGATCTGGCGCACCGTGGCCAACACCCGCTCAACGAACGAGCCCTCCGCCAGCTGCCTGGCAGCGACGTTGACGTGAACGCTGAAGCCGCGATCGACCAGCCCTGCATCGAGCCACGCCCGTGCGTCGAGGCATGCCTGACGGATGACCCAATCGCCGATGGGGACGATGGCGCCGCTCTCTTCGGCAAGGTGCAGGAACTGCGCGGGAAGCAGGGTGCCGCGCTCGGGATGATCCCACCGCAGCAACGCCTCGGCGCCCGCCACTCGGCCGCTGTGGGTGGAGATGATGGGCTGGTAGGCGAGCCGCAACTGGTTGCCGGCAAGTGCCCGCTCGAGCTCGCTGCTGAGCTGCTGGTGCGAACGTGTCTCGGCTCGCATCGCCTCGGTGTAGAGCTCGCTGCGCGACCGGCCGCGGCGCTTCGCCTGATACATGGCGATGTCGGCGTTGCGCAGCAGTTCCACCGCCGCGTCGGCGCTGCCCATGCCCTCGAGGTGGGCGGGCGACGCCACCGCGACACCAATGCTCACCGACAGCTCCACCTCCACACCGTTGAGCATGATGCGACCACTCAGCGAGTGGCGCACGCGCTCGGCGAGATCGAGCGCGGTGTGTTCGTCGATGGTGCCGTCGCACAGCACCACGAACTCGTCACCGCCGATGCGGGCCACCACATCGGCCGGGCGGGTGGCGTGCAGCACGCGGTGCGCCACCTGGGCCAGCAGGGCATCGCCCACCTCGTGGCCCACGGTGTCGTTGACGTCTTTCAGCCGGTCGACGTCGAGGAACAGCATCGCCACGTTGTGGCGCGTGCCGCGGATGTGGTCGATGGCATCGGCCGCGGTGCGCAGCAGCATCAGCCGGTTGGGAAGACCGGTGAGCGGGTCGTGGTTCGCCTGCCGGGTGAGTTCGGTCTGCAGATGCTTGGTGGCGGTGATGTCGCGGGCGACGCCACCCCAGTACTCGATGATGCCGTCGGCGTTGCGATGCAACAGCAGATCGACATCGAGGGTGCGCTCGAGGCCATCGGGGCCGCGGAACCCAACCTCACCCGACCAGGTGCTGCTAGCAGTGGAGTTCATTGCCTCGCGGGGTACCTGGTCGCGGATGGCCTGCAACAGGCCGCGGGCTGCAGGGTCGCGGATGAGATCCACCTCGTGCTCCACGCCGAACATCGCCCGCGCCGCGTGGTTGGTGTACACCGGCGACCCGTTGCGGTCGAGAATGAGCACGGCATCGCCGGAAGCTGCCACCACGCTGGAGAGCCGATCGAGCAGTTGCTGGCGCACCACATGGTCGGTGTTGTCGACGGCGGTGCCGCCGAAGCCGACCACCCGTCCGAGGGAATCGCGCATGGGGCTGGCGATGACGCGGACCCAGTGCATGCGGTTCTCGCCGTGCCACACACGGAAGTCGACCTCGACATCGCCACCGGCCTCCACGCCGCGGCGCCAGGCGAGTTCGGCCGATGCCCGATCGCCCGGGTGGGCATCGGCCCAGGGCGGTGCTCCGAGCGGCGAACCAGTGGACCCGAGTACGAGCGCGCCAAACGCCGGGTTCGCCGCAGTGACGCGGCCATCCGGCCCAGCCTGGAACAGGCCGACCGGCAGCGCAGGCAACAACTCGTGAATGTCCGCCATCCTTATGGTCTGGTGTGTCCTTTCACGACATATCGGTCAGTTCGCTGGCCGACTAAAGGTCCCGCTCACCTCAGCCGACGCAACCTGGATGTCGTTCAGGCGCTCGATCATTGCTGGCCCGGACTCCCCGTCGTCGAGGCCAGACTGTTCTCCAAGATAGTGCACCGTCACCACGTAGGTGTGCGTACTGCCCGCCGGCGGGCACGGGCCGGTGTATCCGATGGTGCCCACGCTGTTCAACGCTTCGACGGCGCCCACGGGCACCGTGCCCTCCGACACTGCAATGGTGTTGGGGGCGAGCCCGGCAAGCACCCAGTGGGTGAACTCGGGGGCGTCGACGTCGACCATGGTGAGGGCGATTTCGACGGTGCCGACGGGCGCCGGGCTCCACGACAGTGCAGGGGCCAGGTTGGCGTCGTCGCAGGTATGCCGCTCGTCGATGGCAGCCCCGTCGCGCCACGGCGCGGTGAGCGCGAGCGGCTCCTCTGCCGGGAGGGTGTCGAGGGGGATGGTGTTGGGCAGCGCGCCACCGTCGATGATTTCCGGCATCGTCGGTGCCGCAGTGGTGCTGATGGACAGATCCTGGGCATCGGGATCGGGTTCGCGAAGGGTGCGGCCGTCGTCGTTGCACGACGAGACCACGGCGACGAGGGTGAGAGACATGGACAGCAGAACCAGACGACGCACGGCGCAAGCCTAGGTGCGGCCTGCGCTGGATAACGTGCAGCCGTGCCCGATCTCTCCAGCCGCTCCGGTCACTCGGCCTCCGCGCCCGCTCCCGACGGGTTGTGCCTGCTCACCGTGCATGCCCACCCCGACGACGAGGCCTCCAAGGGGGCGCCCACGTTGGCTCGCTACCACGCCGAAGGTGTGCGCACCGTGCTCGTGTGCTGCACGGGCGGCGAGGAAGGCGATCTGCAGAACCCCTCGCTGCGCGAGCCTGGCCAACCGTTCCACGGGTTGAGCCCCGAGGAGGAAAAGGCGCTGCTCGCTGAAGTTCGGCCCGGCGAGCTGGCCCGTTCCGCCGACATCATCGGCTTCGACGAGGTGGTGATGCTCGGCTACCGCGACTCGGGCATGAAAGACAGCCCCGCCAACCAGCACCCCGACTGTTTCCACATGGCCCCGCTCGACGAAGCCGTGGGTCGACTGGTGGCCATCATCCGCCGCGAGCGGCCGCAGGTCATCATCACCTACGGCGACGATCAGCGTGGCTACCCGCACCCCGACCATGTGAAGGTGCACGACATCTCCGGGCCGGCGTTCGATCGTGCGGGCGACCCCGAGTGGTACCCCGAGTTGGGCGAACCGTGGCAGCCGCTGAAGCTGTATTACACGGTGTGGTCGAAGGCCCGGCTCGTGGCCGTGCACGAAGGCATGCTCCGCCATCGCGGTGAGTCGCCCTACGACAAAGACTGGCTCGACCGGCCCGGCCACGACGAGCGCATCACCACCAAGGTTGAAGTGGGCGCCTACCTGTGGGCTCGCAGCGGTGCGCTTCGCGCTCACGCCACTCAGGTCGACCCGTCGGAGCCGTGGTGGTTCGGGCTCACTGACGAGCAGTTGGCCGAGGTGTACCCGTGGGAAGACTGGATTCTTGCTCGTTCACTGGTGGGCGAACCCGCCCCCGGCGTGATCGAGCACGACCTGTTCGCCGGCGTCCGCGCCGCGCACGAGGTGCATAGCTAAGCCCGTCGTCGTCAACTCCACAGCGCGGCGATGGGAGCGGCAATGATCCCTTCGTCCATGACGAACTGTTGAGGCCCTGTGTGGAGCAGGATGGCAACATCGACCTGGTCGGCGAACTCTCGGCGCAGCCAACGCAGGTGGCGCGCGTCGTCGGGGCCCGGTGACGACGTTGCCTTCACTTCGATGGCAACGAGCTTGCGAAATGCCGTTTCGATGATGAGGTCGACTTCCTGTCTGCCCTTCTCGGTTCGGAGATGGTGGAGTCGCGGCGCTGGCAGACGCAGTGCACACTCGGCTCGCAACTGAGCCGTGACGAACGTGTCGATCACCCGCCCGAGGAGGTCGCCATTGGTGAGCACGTCGTGCTGCGTCACGCCGAGGATGCCAGTGAAGAGCCCCGGGTCGACCAGATATCGCTTGGAGGCGAGGCTCAGCCGCTTGAGGCGGTTCGGAGTCCAAGCGGGCAGTTGTTCGACGATCAATAGATTGGCCAGCAGGCGCTCGTACGCCTTTGCCGTTGCCTTCGAGATGCGGGCCGCTTCGTAGAGCGTGACATCGTCGACGATCCCAGCGCTGTTCAGCGCAACCGCGGTGAGGTAGCGCCTCAGTCGTTCGGGGTCCCTGCCACCGTCGACGCCCTCGGCGTCGCGAGTGACCAACTGATCGACGTACGACGCCAGCCAACGATGTCTTCCACGTTCGTCGAGCTCGAGGGCGGGCTCTGGGAAGCCCGACCTGAGCGCTCGAGCGACGTAGTCGCGCAACGTGAGCGAACTGCGAACCGGCGGAGGTGTGTGCCCGGCCAGCACATACCCCAGCCAGTTGTCGTCCGTGATGTTCCCTTGCACTTCCCGCTCCGTCAACCCGAACATGGGCACCCGAACGAGACGGCCGGTACCGGGCCACGTCGGCGAATCGAGTTCTCCTCTGACGGAACCGGTCACGATGAACCGGCCGCGACGGGGCGCCTCGTCGACCAGCAGCTTGATGGCATTGAGGGTCTCGGGAATCACCTGCCACTCATCAACCAGGATCGGCTCGGGTCGATCGGTGAGTGCCACCATCGGGTCCGCGGCGACAGCAACACGCTCGTTGACGTCGGTGAGCCGCACCTGGGATGCCGCCAACTTGGCCGCGGTGGTTGTCTTTCCCGTTGCGCGAGGACCGACGATCATCGCGGCCGGATGGCTGCCGATCACATCGGCGATCACCTTGTCGGCGAGGCGCGAAAGGTAGGGCATGCAGGGATGATATCCCGATTCGGCGACAATGACTATCCCATTTCGGCAGTGGATGACATCCCAATTCGGCGGAGACAGGGAGCGCTGGTGGCACAGAATCTGGGTGGCGAGTCGATATGGTGCCCGTCGAGACTCAGGCAAAGGCGCGTTCATGAGCGACATTCAGTACCGGGTGGTCTTCGGCAAGAACGACGAGGCCGTCGAGGGGCCCGACTCGGCCGAGGTGGTGGCCACGGTTCCGGCCGCCGACGCCGCGGGCGACCCCACCGTGGCGTTCATGCAAGGGAAGCTGAAGAGCACCGGCCCCACCGGCCCGCTGCTGGCCGCGCTGGCTGATGGCAGCGCAGCGGCGGTGCTCAGCCGGCTCGCATC
>DMQJ01000354.1:0-2568 GCA_003455715.1 Acidimicrobiaceae bacterium
TCACTCGGGTGGGTCGGGTCTCACTCGGGTGGGTCGGGTCTCAGTCGGGCGGGTTGACGTCGGGCAGGGCCGGAGACGTTCCACCCTTCGAAATGGCGCTCGCCCTTAGGCGATGAGCGGCAGGCCGAAGGCCTGCAGGATGAGGTTGGCGTAGAAGTTGGCCGGGCCGCTTCCGCCGCACGTGAGATGGATGCCATCCGGGCACAACTCCACCTCCGATGCCCGGGCGTCCCAGTCGATCACCTGCACGCCCGGGTAGGTGGCGGGCAGCGACCGTATGAGTTCGTTGTTGCCAGGGATCCACGCGACGTTGGCATGCAGGGTCATGAAGTAGACGGTGCCCACGCCGGGCGGCATCTCGGCCATGATCGCGGCGATCTCGTTCTCGCCCATCGGCGCGTTGGTGCCCACTTGGATGACCACTGCGCTGCCGACCCCCAACTGGCCCGCATCGCGCAATTTGATGACCGTGTTCATCACACCTTCAGGCCCACGGTTCTCCCGGGCGTCGACGAACACGCCGTTGCCTGAGAGTTGGTTCACGGCGCCGACCATCACCGACTCACCAATGGCGACGAACGCCTCCGGCTGCGGAAGTGTGGTGGTGGTGGCTGCCGTGGAGGGCGTGGTGTCGCCCGGCACCGTGGACTCGGGGGAGGAAGGGTCGGTGGCCGGCGTGGAGGGCTGGGTGGTGTTCGAAGCGTTGGCCTCGTTGGCGCATGCCACCGCGCCCACACACTGCGGGTCGGCGGTGAGGAAGCTCACCGACCCGGCCAAGAGCGCCAAGCTCACCGCTGCGCCAGCCACCATCTGCGCCGGCTGGCGACGAAGGCCGCGCATCATCTCACCGAAGTGACCGGTGCGGATGGGTGTCTCGATGAAGCGGTAGCTGGCTTCGGTGATGAGACCGGTGAGCAGCATCGCCCCGATGAACTCAGGCACCGTGAGGTCGATCTGGGCTTCCTTACGAATGAACTGGAAGATCGGCCAGTGGTACAGGTACAGGCCATAGCTGCGGGTGCCGATCCAGAGCAGCACCGGGTTGCCGAACACCCGGCCGGCCATCGCGTGCTGATGGGTGACCGCGGCAATCAGCACCAGGGTGAGCAGCCCGGTGAGCAGGAACCCGCCGCGGAACAACCACGGGCTGTAGGTGGCGTCGTTGCGGATGAGCGACGTGGAGGCCATTTGCACCAGCAGCAACACGACGGCCACTGCAGCCATCACATCGAGCCGCCGACCCTTGTCGCGCAGCGGGCCGCGCATGATGGCCATCGGGCGCCACAGCATGGCGAACCCCGCACCGAGCAGCAGCCCACCCGCACGGGAGATAGAGCCGAGGTACAGGAACTCGTTGATGTTGATCTGCTTGGAGCCGATCGACCAGAAGCCGCGGTAGTTGCCGTCGGCGGTGAGCACCGGCCCGCTGTAGTACAGCATCGCGGTGAGGCCTGCCACGACGAACGACAGACCGAAGAACTTGAGGCCCACCGACGGCAGACGGCCCCGGTTGCGGCGCAGCACGGCCAACATCACCAGCGGCCACAGGATGTAGAACTGCTCCTCCACCGCCAGGCTCCACAGGTGGCGCAGCGGGGCGAACGCCTCACCTGCGCCGTAGCCCTGCCCCACCCACAACTGGTACCAGTTGCTGACGTAGAAGATGCCGCCGATGAAGTCGCCCCTGGTCTCTTCCCGAGCTGCGGGGAAGAACGCGGCGGTGTACAGCGCCACGACGGCCATCATCACGAACAGCGCCGGCAACAACCTCCGGGCCCGGCGCAGCCAGAACTGGCCGAGGTTGACGAACCCGTTCTTCTCGTGTTCGGCTAGCAGCAGCAGCGTGATCAGGTAGCCGGAGATGACGAAGAACACCTCCACCCCGAGGAACCCGCCGTCGAACACCAGGTGTGCGTGGTAGAGCATCACCGCGACGACGGCAATGGCACGCAAGCCATCGAGGCCCGGCAGGTAGGGCACACGGCTCAGCCCGCCTGGGGCAGCAGAGGTGAGGCGCGCCGACATGGAGGAAACAGTATGGGGGCGGAGGCGGCGGCCGCCTACACCCGGCTAGCTACACCACCAAGTCGGGCCGGCCGATGGCGGTGAAGATCATGTTGGCGTAGAACTGCTTGGCCAGCGTGGTGCGCAGGTGGATGCCGCCGTCGCTGCCACTCAACTCGCCGAGAATCTTCTGCGCCTCCTGGTCCCACGGAATCACCGTGACGTTCGGGTACAGCGAGGGCAGATTGCGGATGCGGGCGTTGTTCTCCTCGATCCACCCGCGGGGCGCCTTCACGGTGATGAAGTAGACGTTGGGGGTGAGTTCGGGCGGCAACGCGGCCATGATGCGGGCGAACGTCGCGTCGCTCACCGTGCCGTTGGTGCCGGTCTGGATGATGATGCTGCGACCGATCTGTCCGTTGGCTCGCATCGCTTCGATGATCTCGGCGATGGCCGGGCCCTGACGACTCACCGCGGCATCGACGATGATGCCGCCCGCAGCGAGTTGCGGGGCGGCGCCGAGCATCACCGACTCACCGATGGCGTAGATGAGATCGGAAGAGC
>DMQJ01000354.1:2741-3240 GCA_003455715.1 Acidimicrobiaceae bacterium
ACCGACTCACCGATGGCGTAGATGGGGTAGGAAGCGAGCGGGTCCACCGTGGTGGTGGGCGCGAGCGTGGTGGAACTGCGGTTCACCGTGTCGTCGGGCGACTCGACACCGGAGGTGGTGGTAGGCGCCGGCACGGTGGTGGTGGGCGCGGGCACCGACACTTCCGCCGCCGCTGCCTCCTGCGCATCGCATTCCACCTGGGTGGTGCACAGCACCTGGGCGGTGCCAACGCTCACCGCAGAGAAGCCCACGACCATGGCAACCGCACCGCCGAACACGATGTTGCGGCGACGGCGGGACCGCATGCGTTCCGTGCGGGCCGGCCGTTGACCGCGCAGCCACTCGCCGAAACGACCCTGCCGCACCGGCAACTCCACCAACCGATAGCTCAACTCGGTGATGGGCACAGTGATGAGCATGGCCAACCAGAACGTGGTGCCGTCGAGGTTCGGAGCGTCGCCGCGCAGCACCTCGTACACCGGCCAGTGGAACAGGTAGA
>DMQJ01000354.1:3447-3754 GCA_003455715.1 Acidimicrobiaceae bacterium
ACACCGGCCAGTGGAACAGGTAGAGGCCGTAGCTGCGAGTGCCCACCCACCGCAGGGGGCGGATGCCCAGCAGGCGCCCCACCCATGAGCGGCGGTGAGTGGCCGCGGCGATGAGCAGCACCGAGCACAGCCCGGTGAGGAAGAACCCACCGCGGAACAGCCACGGGTCGTACTCGCTGGCGAACAGGAACTCGGCAGAGTCCTCCGCCAGCGACAGGCCCTGCGCCATCACCGCGAGCCCGGCGAGGCCGACCAGCGCAAGCACGTCGACGCGACGCCCCCGGCGGCGCAGCGGCCCGCGCATCAC
>DMQJ01000258.1 GCA_003455715.1 Acidimicrobiaceae bacterium
GCTCTTCCGATCTCCCTGAGCACCGCGCAGGCCTACACGCAGACCTGGGCCTACTCGCGCTCCGACGTGGACGGCGCGCTCAACACGCTCTCGACGAACCTGACCGCGGCCTACCAGGCGGCTGACGCCGGCGTCATCAGCGCCAGCGAGGCCTACGTCCAGAGCTACACCTACACCAAGGCGCACACCGACGCGATCGCCAGCAACGTCACCACGCTGTTTGCCAAGGTCGACACGCCCACGGTCGGCAACAACCCGACCTATGCGGCGCTGCAGACCGAGGCCACGGTGCGCGCCGGCGAGACGGGGCACATCAGCTCGAAGTACACGGTTCGCACCGAGCTGACAGCGGACGGGCGCACGGTCGTCGGCGGCTTCGGCATCACCGGCACCAGCGGCGGCACGGCCGGCCCGACCATCGACTTCGGCGTGCTGGCCGACCGCTTCTGGATCGGCGCGCCGACCGGCAGCGGCGACATCGACGACATCCTGCCGTTCTTCGTGCAGACGACCAACACCACGCTCAACGGCGAGCCGGTGCTCAAGGGCGTCTACATCGACGAGGTGTTCATCCGCAGCGGCTCGATCACGCGGGTCAAGATCGGCGACGCGGCCATCGACGATGCGAAGGTCGCCAACCTGAGCGCGGCCAAGCTCACGGTGGGCGACGGCACGGTGGGCGGCGACCTCAAGAGCACGGTCTTCGTCAGCGGCAGCTCGGGCTGGCGCATCCGGCCCAACGGCACGGCCGAGTTCTCCGGGGTCGTCGTGCGCGGCACGGTGTACGCCACCGCCGGCACCATCGGCAACATCACCATCGGTGGCTCGGCCATCCAGTCGAGCAACTTCGTCGCGGGCACGTCGGGCTTCCGCATCCACTCCGACGGCTCGGTCGAGTTCAACAACGCCTTCATCCGGGGCCAGCTGTCGGGGGTCACGGGGACTTTCAACGGCACGCTGAGCGTCGGGACCACGCCCGCTATCAGCGGAACCACCATGACCGGCTCCGGCGCGGTCTTCAACGCCGGCGGTCCCTGGGCCGCCGGCAACGGCACGACCAACATCACCTTCAACGGCACGGTGCTCACGCTCAACGGCGCCATCGTCAAGAAGGAAAACCTTGCGCTCGACGAGTTCACGGTCAGCTTCAACGGCGGGAATCAGAACTACTCGCAGCCGTCGGTGCCGTTCACCCATGTCTTTGCGTCACGCACCGCGACGCCGTCGGGCGGCACGCCGCCCTACACCTACTCGTGGGTCTTCTCGATGACCAACGCCGACGGCAGCCAAGGAACCAACGAAATCATCATGACCGGCAACTCGAGCAGCAGCACGATCGGTTGCACGGCGACCGTGCGGTTCGGCGAGATTGGTGGCGTTGCCACCTGCACGGTGCGCGACGCCAATGGCCGCGTGGCGGTCAACTCCGTCGGCTTCCTGGCCATCCAAGCAATATGAGCCACTTCCTGACCCTGGACGGCGAGCGCATTGTTGGCGTCGTCGAGGCGGACACGATCCCTGGCGATGGCTGGATTCAGTTCGACGGCTGGCCCGGCTGGGGTGCGCGGCCGTCACCGAGACACGCAGCTTTCCTGATCGACAGCGTGCTGGTCTGGCAAGACCCGCGAACGCTGGAGCAGGCCAAGGCCGACCGCATCGCAGACATGCGGGTTGCGCGAGATGCCGCCATCGAGGGCGGCTTCACCTGGAACTCGCTGCCCTTCGACAGCGACAGCACCGCGCAGCTTCGCCTGGTCGGTCTGGCGGTGGCCGCGATGGCCGACCCGCTGATGGAAGACAAGCCCTGGCGGCTCGCCGACAACACCTGGACGACCGTCAACTCCTCGCAGGCACTGCAGGTCTACACGGCGCTCGGCGGGCACATCGAAGCCATGTTCGCCCAGTTCGCCGCCCGCGAGGCGGCGATCAACGCGGCGACGACCATCGAAGAAGTGGAGGCGATCACGTGGGAAGGTACATGACGCACATCGGCGTCGCCCTCACGCAGTTCCTCAACGCGCTGCTGGGCGGCTACCCCGACGAGAGCACGAGCTCGCGCGCGCATCGCCAGCAGCACAAGCCTCGCTGGCGCGCGATCCGCGCGTGCATCAACACGGTCTTCTTCTGGCAGGACGACCACTGCGCCGCGGCCTACTGGGCCGAGCAGCAGCGGCGCCAGTTCCCGCCGGTACTTCGAGATGATGGGAAGCCACGATGAGCTGGTACTCCACCGGAACCGTCAACGTCACCAGCGGCAGCCCGAACATCGTCGGCGTCGGCACGACCTGGGCCGAGCACGTCAGCCAGGGCTGGGCCTTCTATGGCCCCGACAAAGAACTCTACGAGGTCTTGTCGGTCAACAACAACACGAGCATCACCCTGGCGCGCAACTACGCGGGTTCGACGCTCTCCGGCCAGGCCTACCAACTCATCCCGACGCAGGGCGAGACGCGCGCGCTGACGGCGCGCGTGCTGCAGCTGCTGCAGGACGTGGCCAACATGCTAACCGGGGCCGGCGCGGGCAAGTTCCCCGACGGGGCTGTTGGCACGCCCAGCGTGGCGGCGGCGAGCGACACCAACACCGGCCTGTTCTGGGCCGCGACCGACGCGCTGGCCGTGGCCACCGGCAGATCGGAAGAG
>DMQJ01000183.1 GCA_003455715.1 Acidimicrobiaceae bacterium
CGCCACCTGGCCCACGACGAGCAGCCCGATCACGCCCACGGCAAGGGCGAACACGGCCCCTGCCCGTCCGCCGCGAGTGGTGGCTCGGCCGGTGAAGGCGCTCCACAGCACGCCCGCTACTGCTGCGCCGACCCACACGGTGGCCATGTGCGGCCGCACCAGCGCTGCCCCACCCACTCCGGCCGCCATGTACAGCATTGGCCGCAGGAACTGGGTGGTGGCGAACATGCGGGCGGCGCCGTACACGGTGAACCCGAGGGTGAGGATCATCCAGCTTTCCTTGCCGATCGACGACGGCCAGAACACGAGGCTGGGCGACAGGCAGCACAACCATGCGTAGCGCCTGCTGTCGATCCACTGGGGGAAGTAGTCGGCGGCCTTGATGCACAGAACGACCCCGAGGTAACCGAACGCCGAGAACCACAAGAACCCGGCCAACTTCGACGACCCCACCACCGCGTAGAGGCTTCCCGTCAGGCTCTCGACGAACTGGGTGCCCTGGCCGTGCGGAACGATGTTCCAGGGGCCCACCGAGCCGTCGCGGATCTGTTGAGCGGCCTGGCGACCCGCATCGTGGTACGCCTGCGCGTCGGCCGCGCCGCCGTAGGCATCGAAGGCCACCCAGTAGCGCGCCACGGTGCCGCCCAGCTTCAGCGCCAAGCCGAGGTAGACGATGCGCACCAGGTGCGGCTGTTGGCGCATGGAGACGTGAATGAGCGGAATCATCAGCGTGGCGATGATGGGGACGGCGCGCAACGCACCCCACACGTCGTACGACAGGTTCGCCATCGCCCACCCGGTGGCCACCAGGTATGCCACGCCGAAGGCCACCACGGCGGCGGCCTCCAGCCGGAACGGCAGGTGGACCGCGGCTCGCCTCATCGCTTGGCGGGCTTCTTGCGCTTGCCAGCCGGGTTGCCGTACTCGTAGTAGGGCGAGCGTTCGATGTTCTCGCCCACCACCACGAGGTGGAGGTCGCCGGTGGTGAGTGAGCGCAGCAACTGCATCGAGCGCTGGGTGGCCGAGGTGAGGGTGTGGTCGAGCCGGATGGCCACCACCACATGGTCGGCGAAGGGCAACAGCTCGAGCACCTCAGCGGTGGCCCCCACGGGCGACGAGTCGATCACCACGGCGTCGGCCACCTTTGCCAGAGCGGGCAGCACACGCGTGGTGGCGCGGGCCAGGCTGCCTGGCGGGGCCTCCACCCCGGACAGGTCGAGCAGCACCAGGTTGGGGGTAGGGGTGCGGCGCAGCAGTTGAGTGGGCGGCACCTCCGTGAGCTGATCGAAGCTGAACGGCAGCGGTGTGAGGTCGTCGCCCACGAGGCGCCGAGCAATGGTGGGGCGGCGGAAGTCGGTGTTGACGGCGATGGTGCGCTTGTTGGTTTCCACCAACGCCGAGGCGAGGTTGGCAGCGATGCTGGTCTTGCCATCGCCCGAGCCGGGCGATACCACCAGCACGATGGAGGCACCGTCGCCGGTGTCGCCGAGATCGAGGCGAGCGGCCTGGGCGAAGGAGAGCACACTGCGCAGTGTGCGGTAGGCGTCGCTGAGCTGGTCGTGGCGGTCGGGGCGTACAGCGATCGACGACCCGGCGTCGCCGACGTCGGGGATGACCACGGAGGCCTGCCCGCCGAAGAGCAACTCCGCCTGGGCTCGCGAGCGCACTCGGCGGTCGAGTCGGCTCATCACCAACGCCACACCGGCGCCCAGCAGGGCCCCGACGGCGAGGCCCGACACGCCACGGCCGAGCCGGCTCTTGGGGGCGCTCAACCCGCCGGCTTCGGTGCTGACGGCCACTGCTTGCGCGCTGGAGAGCGTGCTCAGCCTGAGCACGCCGCTCTGGGTGAACTCATTGCCGTACTGCTGCTCGAACACCACGCTGTACTCGCGGCTGAGGGCATCGAGCTGCGCCTGCAGCACCCGGTTGTCGGGGTCGTCGGCCACCTGTCGCTGCAGCTCGTCGATATCGGCTTCGAGTCGCTCGGCCCTGGTCTGCAACGCCGTGAGTCGGTCGGTGCGCTCGTTCTCTTGCAGTTCGGCCATGTAGCTGATGAGCACGGTGGCATAGGTGTCGGCCAACTGCTCTGCTTCGCCCGCAGTGGCGGCGTTGGCGGTGAGCGAGAGTGACCCGGTGGTGGGTTCGAGGGCAGCGCCGATCGCTGGCGCGGAGCTTCCCTCTGGCAGGCCGAGTTCGGCGGCGACCCGCTTGGGCACGTCGCCGCTGGTGGCCCGTAGCTGGATCTGGTTGACGGCGATGGGGTCGGAGAAGATGCTGCCCGAGTCGCTCTCTACCAGCAGGGTGTGGGTGGCGGTGTACGAGACCTGGGCGTCGGTGGTGGTGGCAGGCTCGGGGAGGGCGCCGAGCACAGCGCCACCGACGGCGAACAGCAGCGCGACCCACCAGAAGCGCCGCAGCGCCTCCAGAGCCGTTGCCTTCATCATGTGCGCGCTGCCTTGGCCAAGATGACCGACTGTAGCGGCGCGGGTGGTGCAACACTGGAACACGTGAGTTGGAAGGTGTTGCTGTCGCCCCCCGAAATGTCACCCGTCGAGCGGGCGTTCTTGGTCGACGCGTTCGACAGCGGCTGGATCGCGCCAGCCGGCCCCGACCTCGACGCCTTCGAGCGCGAGTTGGCCGAGTTCACCGGCGCAGCCGCGGTGGCCGGGCTCTCCAGCGGAACGGCAGCGCTGCATCTTGCGCTGCTCGCCGTGGGGGTGCAGCCAGGTGATGAGGTGCTGATGAGCGACCTCACGTTTGCCGCCAGTGCGTTCGCCGCCTGCTACGTGGGCGCCACCCCGGTGTTCATCGACGCCGACCCGCTCACGTGGCACCTCGACCCGTGCGTGCTCGAAGCCGAGATGGAGGAACGCGCGGCCGCGGGTCGCCTTCCTGCTGCGGTGGTGGCCGTCGACCTGTACGGCTCGGTGTGCGATGGCACTCGCATTGCATCCATCTGCCGCCGCCACGGTGTGCCACTCGTGGAAGACGCCGCAGAGGCACTGGGCGCGCGTCGCGACGGCATCAGCGCCGGCCGGTTCGGCACGGTCGGGGTGCTGTCGTTCAACGGCAACAAGATCGTCACCACCGGCGGGGGTGGGGCCTTGCTGTCCGACGATGCAGAGGTGGTGGCCCGAGCCCGCCACCTGGCCACGCAGGCCCGTCGACCGGTGCCGTGGTACGAGCACGACGAGGTGGGCTTCAACTATCGGCTCGGCAACCTCAATGCTGCGGTTGGCCGCGGGCAACTGGCCACGTTGCCCGCCCGCATGGAGCAACGACTGGCGGTGCGCTCGGCGTACCAGCAGTGCTTCGACGGGGTCGAAGGCATCCGGTTTCAACACACACCGGCGGGGTGCTCGCCCAACGGGTGGCTCACCACGGTGGAGATCGACGGCCCCGTGTTCGGTGCATCGCCCACCGACGTGCTCGACGCGCTGCGCGCCGAGGGCATCGAGGCTCGTCACGGCTTCCAGCCCATGCCCCTGCAGCCGGTGTTCGCCGGGTCGGTGCCCGTCACCGCCGACGACGGATCGGTGGCCGCTCACCACTTCCATGCCGCGGTCAGCCTCCCCAGTTCCGGGCGGCTCACCTCCGACGAGGTGCGCTGGATCGCCGACACCGTGCTGAGCGCACGAGGCTGACCGAGGTCGCATGCGCGCCGCCGGCATCGTGCTGCTCGCCGTTGCCGCGGTGTTGCCTGCCCGGCCGGCGCTTGCCCGGGCACTCGTGGGTGCGCTCGGCGGTGGCTTCCTGGTGAGAGCCGTGTGGACCACCGGGTTCGATCAGGGTGGCGGCCGACTCGTCTACGGGCTGGTGCTCGTGGCGCTTGCCGGGCTCGCGGCGTGGCTCATTCCGCAGGCGCCGAGTCAGCCGAGTGGGTGGCGGCCGATCGCCACGCTCATGGCGGCCGCCGCCGTGTACGCCTGCGTGCCCGAGACCGACCAGTTCCGTGAGGTGATGGTGGTGCTGGTGGCAGCAGTGCTGGTGGAGATCGCCGGGCTG
>DMQJ01000431.1:0-6068 GCA_003455715.1 Acidimicrobiaceae bacterium
CCACAACAGCTCCACTCGCTGCGCGCCCGGCCGGTTGGAGGTGCGGCCGCCGACCACCTCGAACCACCAGCGCCGGCCCTTGCGATCCACCGCTGCCAGTGTCGGTTGCACGCCGGCCATCACGACGGCTTTGTCGTCGATGTCGGTGAAACCAGCCTGTGCCAGCACGGTCTTGGCCAACTCCTTCGACGACCATCCCGTCGCCACCGGGTCGCCATCTCGACGCGCTTTCGCGGGCAGCTGCACCTGGGGCAACCGCCGCTCGCCCGCCACCCGCTTCATCGCCGCGTTGCGATACCCGCGGTCGGTGTCGTACCCCACGAAGTGACGGCCGGTGCGCACCGCCGCGACCGCAGTCGTGCCCGAACCCATGAACGGGTCGAGCACCAACTCTCCCTCATAGGTGTTCATGTGGATCAGTCGCTCGGGGAGCGCCACCGGGAACGGCGCCGGGTGCCCCACCCGCGCCGCACTCTCCGGCGGAATCTCCCACACATCCACCGTGACCTCCATGAATTCGTCGCGGGTCATGGTGCTCACCGACGGCAGCCCATCGGCGGCACGCTTGTTCACATCCACCGCACGATCGAAACGCCCCTTGGAGGCAATGATGACCCGCTCGGTGAGGTCGCGCAGCACGGGGTTGGCGGGACGCTGGAACGACCCCCATGCGCAGTTCCCCGCGGCACCTCGCTGCTTCACCCACACCACTTCTCCACGCAGCAGCAGACGCAGGTCGTCCTGAAGGATGGTGGTGACGTCGGCTGCGAGCGACCGGTAGGGCCGCCGCCCGAGGTTGGCAACGTTCACCGCGATGCGCCCACCCGGCTGCAGCACCCGCACGCACTCCGCGAAGACGTCGCGCAACATCTGCAGGTACTCGACATAGTTGGCGGGGATGTGGCCGTGCCCCATGGCCTCCTCATAGGCCTTGCCGGCGAAGTAGGGCGGCGAGGTGACCACCAGCGCCACCGACGAGTCGGCCACACGGCTCATGTCTCGAGCGTCGCCCACCACGATGTCGTCGAGGAACGAGGGTGCGTTCACCGTCTCGTCGTCGCTGATGGCAGGCGCGTGGAAACGCTCGTAGAACGCCGACGAGTCGTGCCCTTCGCGTTTGCCCACACCGAACGCCGACGTCTTGGTGCCGCGGCGCGGACGGCCCGCGGCGTCGGTCATCCGGGGTTCTCCTGGTTGGCCGCGCGCTGCATGCGCTCCACCGGTGCCTGGCGCGCCTCGGGGTGGGTGAGGATCCAGAACTGCTCGGCCTTCACCGCAGCCACCACCTGGCGTGCCACCTCGGCAGGGTCGATGCCACCGGCCACGCCGTCTTTCAGCATCGTGTCGATCATCTGGCCCACCGGGGTCGGGTTGGCCTCGGGCTCGGCACCGAGACGCTCCTGCCACTGCTGGCCCTCCACCAAGTTGGTGCGCACGAACGCAGGGCAGAGCGCACTCACCCGCACCGGCGACCCGCTGGCCTTCAGTTCCAGGTACAGCCCCTCGCTGAGCGCGACCACGCCGTGCTTGGTGACGTTGTAGGGCGCGGCGGCAGGCAAGGCCACCAGGCCCGCCATCGAAGCCGTGTTGACGATGTGCCCCTCACCCTGCTCCTGCATGATGGGCAGGAACGCGCGGATGCCGTGGATAACCCCGTAGAGGTTGATGCCGACCACCCACTCCCACGTGCTCATGGGTGCGCTCCACGGGTCGCCCTTGCCGATGACGCCTGCGTTGTTGCACAACACGTGCGCTGCACCGAAACGCTCCAACGCAGCCGCGGCGAGCGCCTGCACGCTCGGCTCGAGCGACGTGTCGCACACCACCGGCAGTACCTCGGTGCCGCCCTCGGCCAACTCGGCCTCCACCGCACGCATGCGCACCTCATCGACGTCGGCCAGCACCACCTTCATGCCTTCCGCGGCGAAGGCGTGGGCGAGCGCACGGCCGATACCGCTGGCCCCACCCGTGATGACGGCAACTTTTCCCTGGAGCTCTTGCACGCGGCAACGTTACGCGAGCGGGCGCGCGCGGCGCGCGATGGACGGCGCGCCGCGGAGGGTCAGCCCATGGCCTTGCCGTAGTCGATGGTGCGCCACCGCTCGGGCGTGAGGCTCATCACCACGGTGTCGTCGCCGGGCGGGTTGTTGTCGGCGTACCACTGGCCCAGCTCGGGCCCGAGGTAGCGAGTCGCCAGGGCCAGGCCGCCACCATGCGATGACTCCACGGTGACGGGTCCCTCCACGCTCACGTACTTGTAGGGCGGGGTCTCGTCTTGCACGGTGAGGGTGGCTCGCCCCGCGGCACGCAGCAGGCGGGCCTTCAACGACGAGCCGTCCATGCTCACGTGCACCTGGCCACCCTCCCACCAGTACCAGATGGGCAGGGCCAGCGGGCCATGCCCCGGGTGCTCGATTGCCAAGATGCCCACGTGCACGCCGGCAAGGAATGCCTCCCGCTCGGCCACAGTCATGTCGGTTGCTGCCATGAGCGCAGTCTGTCACGACGCTTGCGAGCGTCGCGCGAGCATGTGCCATGGAACTGAAGCCGATCGAGCAGCAGGCAAGCCGGTTCACCGATCCCGACCAGCCAGACAAGCCGATGAGCATCGTGCTGCGCCACGTCGACGACGCATCGAAGGAGGAGTGGTACCTCGAGCGGCGCATCGCCTACGACGACCGTCACCTCGGCACCATCGTCGTGCCGCGCGACAAGGACACCTTCACCACCGACCTCACCTCGGTGCCCGACCTGTTCACGTGGCTCGTACCGCGCACCGGCAATCACCTCGCCGCCGCCCTCGTGCACGACGCCCTCACTCCCCCGTTCAGCGACCCCACGAACGGGCCCGACTGGATGCCGGTCGACCTGAAGGTGAGCCAACTCGACGCCGACCGCGTGTTCCGCGATGCCATGGCCGACCTCGGCACGCCGCTCATCCGCCGATGGATGGTGTGGAGCGCCGTCAGCATCCCCACTGCATGGAAGGCCGTCCGGTGGAAGGCCGTGCCCGGGTATCTCGGGCTGTTCGCCATCGTCGTGCTCGGCTGGTTCGCCACCCTCGACCTGTTCGACCAGGGCAACTGGCTGCCATGGATGTGGGACCGCCACTGGTTCACCGAGTTGCTCCTCGGCGGCGCCATGGCCGTGGTCATCCCACTTGCCCTTGCTGCGCTCTGGCCCTCGCGCCTGCGACGAGCGGGTGCCATCACCGGGGTGGCCCTCGCCGCGCTACTGCCCGTCACCGCACTGGTAGGGAGCGCCACGTTCGCCTATCAGGTGGCCGAGTACCGGCTGAAGGTGTGGGCCGCCCCCAAATGGTGGCAGGTGCTGCTGAAGGTGGGCGCCACGCTCGCTGCCATCGGGCTGGCCTGGCTGACCTTTTTCATGTTCCGCCGCTACGGCTGACGGCCAGATCCCCGCTATCCTTCCCGCAACTTGAAGGGGAGTATCCCTCCGCGACGGTGTCGTCAACACAGCCTCCCGGGCTCGGCACCCCGGCTCATCCGAGCGGGAAAGACCTTCGATCAAACCCAGCCGTTTGTATCGAAAGGTCCACCGACGTGTCCAAAGGTCTCCATTCACCCATCCAGTGGTTGCGCTGGATCGGCCGTAACTCCAAGCGTCTCGCCGTCTTCCTGCTCGGCACCGCCATCCTCGGCGCAGGCTTGGCGATGCTGGTGCTACCCGGCCCGGGTGTGGTGGTGATCATCGTCGGCCTCGCTGTGCTGGCCACCGAGTTCGCATGGGCCGAGCGGGCCCTCGACCGCACCACCGCCACGGCCGCCAACGCGGCCTCGAAGGTCACCAACAACGCTGCAGGGAGGCGAGCGCTGGTGCTCTCAGGCGTGTGCATGGTGATCGGTGGTGGCGTCGCCGCGACGCTGTTCGGCGAGTACCGCCTCATCGGCATCAGCGTGCTCGTCGCCGGCCTCATCGGTCTCGCCACGCTCCTGCCGACGGTGCAGCGATGGATGCAACAGCGCACCACGCCTGCCGTCGGCGCCGATCGCCCCCTCGTCATCCCCTCCACCTCGAAAGGACCCGAGTCATGAACCGAGCCCTCCTCGCCCAGATCCAGCAGCACCGCAGCTATCCCTGCATCACACTGTTGGCGCCCACGACACCAGGCCCAGGTCTGCACCCCGACGACCAGCAGGTATTGGCCGGGTTGGTCGCCGAGGTTGACCGTCGCCTCCACGACGACGTGTCCGACGAGGTGCGCCAGGCAATGGTCCACTCGCTGGAGGAACTCCTCCATGCCTGCGACGGCGAGCCGGCCACCAAGGGCGTCGCGCTGTGCGTGTCACCCGAGTTCGCCACCGTCGTTCGACTCGGGCGTCCGGTGCGCGCTCGCAGCGTG
Source organism: Acidimicrobiaceae bacterium (assembly GCA_003455715.1). GTDB lineage: Bacteria > Actinomycetota > Acidimicrobiia > Acidimicrobiales > Ilumatobacteraceae > UBA668. Next base: position 4,364 of record DMQJ01000431.1, read on the forward strand.
GTGGACCACACATTCGCCACCCGCGACATGGTGGCCGACGCGCATCGCACCGCCCTCTACCGAGTCATCACCGTCAGCGACCGTCGCGTGCGGTTGCTCGTGGGCGACCGCAACCGGTTGGCCGAGGAGCGGTCTGGGCGGTGGCCGCTGGAGCGCGACCCCGACCAGTCGCTCGCCCAGTGGTCGCGCGCCGTCAGCCACGCGGTGCGAGTGGAATACACCGAGTACGCGACCCCCACCGTCATCGCCGGGGTGGAGCGCTCCACCCGTGAGGTGCTGAAGGTGGAGCGCGTGGAGGTGGTGGGCCATGTGCCCGGCAACCACGACCACACTTCATGGTCCGAGCTTCATCGGCTCACCTGGCCGCTCATCGACACCTGGCTGCAGCGCGACCGGCGCGAGGCGCACCACCGCCTCGAACGCGCCCGGAGCGCCCGGCGGTTTGCCGGGGGCATCGGCGAAGTGTGGGACCTCGCCCAAGAGGGCCGGGTTGAGCTACTGGTGGTGGAGGAGTCGTTCGACTACCCGGCGCGCATCGACGATGGCCGCCTGCGTGCCGCCACCGACCGCGAGGCACCCGACGTGGTCGACGATGCAGTCGACGAACTGATCGAAGCGGTGATGCGCAACGGCGGCCGTGCCGTCATCGTGCCCGAAGGCGATCTGGTCGATCACGATCGCCTCGCCGCAGTGCTGCGCTACTGACGATCGCCTCCTAGATTTGGGGCATGGCGTACCGGTACCTGTGGACCCCCCTGCAGCTGGGGCCGGTGGCAACCCGCAACCGCATCGTCTTCAGCGCGCACCTCACCAACTACGCGCGCGACGGCAAGCCCTCTGAGCAGCACGCCGCGTACTACGCGGCGCGTGCTGCCGGCGGGGCAGGGCTCATCATCACCGAAGAGCACAGCACGCATCCCACCGACTGGCCGTACGAGAAGCTCATCCACGGCTTCCACCGCGACGTCATTCCCGGCTATCGGCGCATCACCCAGGCGGTCCATCGCCACGGCGTGCCCATCTTTGCCCAGATCAACCACAACGGCGGCCAGGCGTCGTCGATGTTCTCGCGTCTGCCGGTCTGGGCACCATCCGCCGTGGCCGACCCGCTGTTCCGCGAAGTACCCAAGGCGGTCACGCATGCCGAGATCGATGAGATCATCGCCGGGTACGCGCTCGTGGCCGAGCACTGTGCAGAGGGCGGCTTCGACGGCATCGAGTTGCAGTGCTCGCATTCGTCGATCGTGCGCGGCTTCCTGTCGCCCGCCACCAACCGGCGCACCGACGAGTACGGCGGCAGCATCGAGAACCGTGCACGGTTGCTGGTCGACATCGTCGCCGCCGTCCGCAAAGTGATTGGCAACCGGCTGGCACTTGGTGTGCGCATCTGCGGCGACGAGCTCATCGACGGCGGCACCACCATCGACGACGCAGTGCGAGTGGCCGAGATCGCCGAAGCCACCGGTCAGGTCGACTACGTCAATACCTCCATCGGTGTCGCCACCGCCAGCCTGTTCATGATCGAAGCGAGCATGCACATCCCGCCAGGGTACGCGCTGTTCATCCCCTCAGCGTTCCGCAAGGCCATCGACCTGCCCGTCGTGGGCGTCGGCCGGTTCAAAGACCCGCTGCAGGCCGAGCGCGCGCTGGAGGAAGGCCACTGCGACCTCGTGGGTGTGGTGCGCGGCCAGATCGCCGACGCCGA
>DMQJ01000431.1:6397-6991 GCA_003455715.1 Acidimicrobiaceae bacterium
GTGGGTCGGATGGGCCTCAACCGCTGGCTGGGGTGCATCGAGAACCCCCGCACAGGCCGCGAAGACGGGCCGGTGGGCACCGTGCGCCTCACCTCCAAGCCGAAAGACGTGCTGGTGGTGGGTGCCGGGCCGGCCGGGTTGCAGGCGGCCATCGCTGCCGCCCGCAACGGGCACCGGGTCACCGTGTGTGAGAAGGACACGCAGGCAGGTGGCCAGGTGCGCATCGCCGCCAGCGTGCCCAACCGTGCCGAGTTCGGCGACATGATTCGCAACCAGCTCAACGAGTGCCGCCGCCTTGGCGTTTCCATCGAGTACGGCGTGTCGGTGTGGCCAGGCCTCGTGGAGGAACGCACACCCGACCATGTGGTGGTGGCCACCGGCGCCGAACCGTCACGGCCGTGGTGGGTCGGCGGCGACGTGGTACGAGTCGCCGACGTGCGCGAGGTACTCGACGGGTCGGCGGCCGACGGAGGGCCGCAGCCGGGTCACACCGTGGTGGTCGTCGACGAGATCGGCTTCCACCATGCCACGTCGGTGGCAGAGGTGTTGGCCGACCGCGGGTGCTCGGTGGAGATCGTCACACCCGGCATGGTG
>DMQJ01000431.1:7165-7471 GCA_003455715.1 Acidimicrobiaceae bacterium
GAGATCGTCACACCCGGCATGGTGGTGGGCCAAGACCTGGGCATCACCCTCGACATGGAGAACTGGTGGATGCGCGCCCACTCCAAGGGCATCGTGCAGTCCACCGATCTGGTGCCCATGGGGCTCACCGCCGACGGCACCCTCACGCTGCTGCACCATCCCACCGGCGTCAACCACACCCGGCAACCCGACTGGGTGGTGTTGGCCGTGCCTCCCAACCCGGTCGAGTGGCTGTATCGCGACCTCCTCGCCGCCGGTGTGAACGTCACCAGGGTGGGCGACTGCGTGGCCCCCCGCCGCGCCCAC
>DMQJ01000430.1:0-1044 GCA_003455715.1 Acidimicrobiaceae bacterium
ATCGAGCAGGCTCCCCTCCTGGGTGGGCCCTTGCCACGCCAGCGGGCCCCCGCGTGGGGGCGAAAGGTGCTCCCTCGCGGGCCTTCCCTCGTCGGGCCGCCAGGCTCGCCCAGCCTTGCGTTGCGACTGCTCGCGCTTGCCCGCGAGTCGGCGCTCCACGGCGCCGCGACCGGGGCGAGTGGCGGTGCGTCGCTTTGGCACCACTGCGGCGACTGCCAGTTGCGCCTCCAGCCGCTCGAGCGCGATTTCGCGGTTGCGTCGTTGCGAGCGGGTGTCGGCGACGGTGACGGAGACGACCGCCCCGAGTTTGGCGACGAGCCGAGAGGTGAGAGCGGGTGAGAAGCCGGCAAGCGTGAGATCGCAGACAAGCTCCACCCGTGTGCTGGAGGTGTTGACGTGTTGCCCGCCCGGCCCGCCGGAACGCGAGAAGCGCCACGACAGCGCTTCGGGAGCGATGGGCGGCAGCGGGTGGCTCACTCGTCGTCGTCGCCCCCGTCGGCGGCAGGAGCCGACGGATTCGAGGAGTGGTGTGGCCGGTGAGTGCGGTCGCCTGCGCGGGTGACCAGCTCGATGAACTGGGCGACGATGCGCAACTCGTTGACCTCCTCACCGTTCTCGTGGAACGTGCGGTCTTCGAGCCTCCCGGTGATGGCGATGACGTCGCCCACATACAGGCGCGCACCGAACTCGCCCGGTTGCCCAAACGCGTCGAACTCGAAGTGATCGGGGGTTCCCCCTGCGCCCTTCGTCTTGATCTTCACCACGGTGCGGTTCCCGTTTCCCGGCTTGAACGGCCGGTCGGTGACCTCACCCACGAGCATCACGACGTTCATCCGAACACCCCCACTTTCCGCGTGCCTGCGGACAGTCTTTCACGCTCAGGCGACGTCGGTGGCAGCTCCTGCGAACTGGGCGTTGTACAGCTCGTAGTACGCGCCGCGGCGGGCGATGAGCTGCTGGTGTGAGCCATGCTCGACGATGCGTCCGGAATCCATGACCAGGATGGTGTCGGCGTCGCGAATGGTGGAGAGGCGGTGGGCGATG
>DMQJ01000430.1:1287-5654 GCA_003455715.1 Acidimicrobiaceae bacterium
GGTGGAGAGGCGGTGGGCGATGACGAAGCTGGTGCGCCCGCCGCGGAGGCGGTTCATGGCTCGCTGGATGAGCACCTCGGTGCGGGTGTCGACCGAGCTGGTGGCTTCGTCGAGGATGAGGATGGCGGGGTTGGCGAGGAAGGCGCGGGCGATGGTGAGCAACTGCTTCTCGCCCGCACTGACCGCGGTGCCCTCGTCGTCGAGCACGGTGTCGTAGCCGTTGGGGAGGGAGTGCACGAATCGGTCGACGTAGCAGGCCTTGGCGGCGGCGAGTACGTCGGCGTCGGTGGCGGTGAGGTTGCCGTAACGGAGGTTGTCGCGGATGGTGCCGGTGAACAGCCAGGTGTCTTGCAACACCATGCCCATCTGGCTGCGCAACTCAGCCCGCGGCATGGTGCTGATGTCGCGGCCGTCGAGCAGGATCTGCCCGCCGTTGAGCTCGTAGAAGCGCATGATGAGGTTCACTAGCGTGGTCTTGCCCGCGCCGGTGGGGCCGACGATGGCCACCGTCTGTCCGGGCTCGACTTCCAGCGACAGGCCGTCGATGAGCGGGGTGTCGTCGCGGTAGCGGAACGACACGTTGCGGAACTCCACCCGGCCGCGCACCGCTTCGAGGGCGCTGGCAGGGCTGTCGCTTGAGCCGGGGCCGTGCTGGCTGTCGGTGTCGGGGGTCTGCTCCGGCGCATCGAGCAACTCGAACACTCGCTCGGCCGAGGCAATGCCCGACTGCAGGACATTCATCATCGAAGCGGTTTGGGTGAGCGGCATGGTGAACTGCCGGGAGTACTGGATGAACGCCTGTACGTCGCCCAACCCGAGCGAACCGTTGGCCACCTTCAACCCGCCGATGACGGCGATGGCCACATAGTTGAGGCTGCCGAGCAGCACCGTGGTGGGCTGCACGCACCCGCTGATGAACTGCGCCGCGAAACCGGCCTTGAACAGTTCGTCGTTGGTGGCGTCGAAGCGGGCCTGCGCTTCCTCCTGGCGGCCGAACGCCTTGACGATGGCGTGGCCGGTGAAGGTTTCCTCCACCTGGGCATTGAGCATGCCGGTGTGCTTCCACTGAGCGATGAACTTGCCGCGCGCACGGCCGGCGATGGCCTTCATCGCCCAGATCGAGGCCGGCACGGTGAGCAGCGCGACGAGTGCGAGCTGCCACGAGATGGTGAGCATCATCACCAGCACGCCGATGATGGTGAGCAGGCCTGTGAGCAACTGGCTGATGCTTTGCTGCATGCTCTGCGACACATTGTCGATGTCGTTGGTGACCCGGCTGAGCAAGTCGCCGCGGGGCTGGCCGTCGATGTAGCCGAGCGGCATGCGGTGCAGCTTGTCTTCCACCTCGGCGCGCATGGCGCGCATGGTGCGCTGCACGATGCCTGCCACGAGCCATGCCTGCCCGTACGACAGGAAGTAGCCCACGACGTACATGGCCACGGCGAGCCACAGGGTGGCGTGCAGCGCGCCGAAGTCGATGCCGTCGCCACCACCTGCGCGGCGCACCAGCCCGTCGAAGATGAGGTTGGTGGCGTGGCCCAACACCCTCGGCCCAGCCACCAGCAGAGCAACGCTGCCGACTGCCAAAACCAGCACGGCGATGACCTTGACCCGCTCGGGCTGCAGGCGGGCGAGCAAGCGCTTGCTCGACTCGGCGAAGTTCTTCGACTTCTCGGTGGGCACGCCCACCGTGTTCATCCGCCCGCCCCGCAACTCGGCCGTGCTGTTGGGCGGCCGGGGCGGTTGCTTGTCGTTCTCGCCGCTCATCCGGCCACCCCCGCTGCTTCGTCGGCGGTGAGCTGGGAGTTGACGATCTCCTGGTAGGTGGGGCATGTGGCCATCAGTTGGTCGTGGGTGCCCAGGCCAACGGGCTCGCCGTCTTCGAGTACCAAGATCTGATCGGCGCCACGGATGCTGCTCACCCGCTGCGCCACCACCACCTGCACGGCGTCGGCTGCATAGGTGGAGAGCGCGGCGCGCAGGCGAGCATCGGTGGCCATGTCGAGCGCCGAGAACGAGTCGTCGAACACGTACACGTCGGGCCGGCGCACCAAGGCTCGGGCGATGGCCAGCCGTTGTCGCTGTCCGCCCGACACGTTGCTGCCGCCTTGGGCGATGTGCGCCTCGAGCCCGCCCATGGCGCGCACGAAGTCGGCCGCCTGCGCTGTTTCCAGCGCGGCCCACATCTCGTCGTCGGTGGCGTCGGGCTTGCCGTACCGCAGGTTGCTGGCCACGGTGCCACCGAACAGATAGGGCCGCTGGGGCACCAGGCCGATGCGCTGCCACAGCACCTCGGGCGCGAGGTCGCGAACGTCGACGCCGTTCATCTGCACGGTGCCAGAGGTGGCGTCGAGCAGGCGTGCGAGCAGGTTGACCAGCGTGGTCTTGCCCGAACCGGTGGAGCCGATGATGGCGGTGGTGGTGCCCTTGGCGGCGGTGAAGGACACCCCGTCGAGCACGCTGTGTTCGGCGCCCGGATAGCGGAAACCGACATCGTCGACGCGCACGCCGACCTCGCCCGCAGCGGGCGCAACGGGGGAGTCGGGTGGGGCGATGGAGCTCGGCGTGTCGAGCACCTCGTTGATGCGTTCGCTGCTGACCGCTGCGCGTGGCACGAGCGCCGCCATGTAGGTGGCGAGCATGACCGCCATGAGGATTTGGGTGAGGTAGGTGAGGAAGGCGATGAGCGCGCCCACCTGCAGGTCGCCCGTGTTCACCCGCTCGGCGCCGAACCACACGACGGCAACGCTGCTGACGTTGACGATGGCCGTGACGGTGGGGAACATCAGACCCATCAGGCGACCGCCGCGCAGGGCGGTGCGCGTGAGCAGGTCGTTGTCGGTGGCGAAGCGTTCCACCTCGTACGGTTCGCGCACGAACGCCCGCACCACGCGGATGCCGGTGATCTGCTCGCGCAGCACGCCGTTCATCTCGTCGATGCGCTCCTGCATGCGGCGGAAGGTGGGCACCATGCGATAGATGACGTTGCCGATGCTGATGACCAACACGGGAATGGCGACAGCGAGAATCCAGGTGAGTTCGACGTCTTCGCGGAGGGCCATCACCAACCCGCCGATTGCCGTGAGCGGAGCGGCGATGAGGAGGGTGCACGTCATGTAGACGAGCGTCTGCACCTGTTGCACGTCGTTGGTGACACGGGTGATGAGGCTTGGTGCCCCGAAGTGCGCCACCTCGCGTGCCGAGAAGTCGGTGACCTTGTGGAACAGGGCCGAGCGCACATCGCGGCCGAACGCCATCGCCGCCTTCGAGCCGTAGTAGACGGCTGCAATGGAGAACACGATCTGCACGACGCTGAACCCGAGCATCCACAGGCCGTGGCGCCAGATGTAGCCGGTGTCGCCGTTGCGCACCCCGATGTCGATGATGTCGGCGTTGAGGCTGGGCAGCCACAGCGATGCCACCACCTGCACGGCCTGCAGACCCACCACAGCGAGGAGCAGCCATCGGTAGCGGCGGAGGTACGTGCGCAGGAGGCGGATGAGCATGAGGCCCCCATCATGCCGGGATGAACCGGAGGTGAACGAAGCGGGTTGCAGCCAAGGTGGGTAGGGTCGGCGGACGATGAGTGCGCCGCTGCCCGAACGTGTCGATGTCGCCGTCGTCGGCGGTGGGCTGGCGGGCCTGGCTGCCGCCCGCACCGTGCATGCCGCCGGAAAGTCGGTGGTGGTGCTGGAAGCCTCCGATGGGGTGGGCGGTCGCGTCCGCAGCGATGTGGTGGATGGGTTCACGCTCGACCGCGGCTTCCAGGTGCTGCTCACCGCCTACCCAGAGGTCGAGCGCCAACTCGATGTGAAGGCGCTGGAGTTGCGCTCGTTCCAACCCGGCGCCCTCGTGTGGACCGGCGAACGACCCTATGCGGTGGCCGATCCGTTGCGGGCGCCGTCGTTGCTGGTGGCCAGCGCAGTGGCGCCCATCGGCTCCCTCGCCGACAAGGTGCGAATGGCCAGGTTGCTGCTCCGGCTGCGGCGAGCCGACCCCGTCGCCCTGCTGCAAGCCGCCGACCGCACCACGTTGGAGGCGCTGCGGGCCGACGGGTTCTCGCAGCGCATCATCGACCGGTTCTTCCGTCCGTTGCTCGGTGGCATCCAGCTCGATGGCGAGTTGTCGGGCAGTGCACGCATGAGCGATGTCGTGTTGCGTTGCTTGGCGAAGGGTTCGTCGGCCGTGCCGGCCGCGGGCATGCAGGCCATCCCCGCACAATTGGCTGCGCACCTGCCCGACGGTGCAGTGCACGTCGGCGTGAGGGTGGAGGGCGTCGGGCCCGGTGAGGTGCGACTCGGCGGCGCCGCCGACGGTGTGTCGATCCGAGCCGAACGAGTGGTGGTGGCCACCGACGGCCCAGCCGC
>DMQJ01000241.1 GCA_003455715.1 Acidimicrobiaceae bacterium
CCGAGTCGGCCGGTGGCGGCGTGGCCGTGCAGGAGAAGGTGGCCAGCGTGGTGGCCGCGGCCCCGGCAGGCGGTGGCGTGCCCATCGGTGCCGGTCCCGGTGGCCACACTCAGCGCCTGCTCACCGTGGTGAAGAGCGGCAGCATCCAAGACGTGAAGGCCTCGCCGGTCGACAAGGTGCACACCTGGCCGCACCTGCTCGCCGCCGAGTTCGTCGCTGCGCTCGCCTGCCTGTCGTTCACCTTCTTCTTCAGCATCTTCGTCAATGCGCCGCTGCTGCAGCAGGCCAACATCAACAAGACGCCCAACCCGTCGAAGGCACCGTGGTACTTCCTCGGCCTGCAGGAACTGCTCACGATGTTCCACCCGATGATCGCCGGCGTCACCATTCCCGGCGTGGGTCTCATCGTGCTCATCCTGGCGCCGTACATCGACAAGAACCCGTCGAACAAGCCCGAAGATCGCAAGTTGGCGATCTCCCTGATGACCGTGCACCTCATGTTCTGGGCCGTGCTCGTCATCATCGGCTCGTTCTTCCGGGGCCCTGGTTTCAACTTCACCCTGCCGTGGAAAGACGGCATCTTCTTCGAGTTGTGAGGACACCGACATGAGTGGAGCAGTTCTCATTGCCATCGTCGCCGGAGGCGCAGCCCTGCTTGGGTTGCTCACCTTCAGCATGGTGCGCGGACGCGACGTGCGTGGCGCCGGCGCGCTCAGCCGCGAGACCATCCGTCGCGACCGCGACGCGGATCTCGACGTGCCTTCGGGCTCGTCGGGCAGAGATGTCGAGCGTGCCGCCAGTGAGGCCCGTTCGGCTGCCCTGGTGCCCGCCAGCGCAGGTGCCCCCGCGCTGTGGGTGCCGCCGGATCGTGAAGAGGTGGGCGTCAGCCGCCGGCAGTTCTTCAACCGTGCGTCGGTCACGCTCATGAGCGCCGGCCTCGGCGGTTTCGCAGCGGCTGGCTTCGTCGCCTTCCTGTGGCCCACCGCGGCACCGGTGTTCGGTGGCAAGGTCAACGTCGGCAAGCTCGGCGACGTGCTGGCCACCATCCGCAGCAGTGGCGGCTTCTTCTACAGCTCGGCCGCCCGTTCCTACGTCACCGTGTTCCCCACCGAGGCCATCCCGAAGGCCAAGGGTGTTGGCGAGTACGCGTCGCTGCTGTCGGGCATGGAGAACGGCGTCATCGCCAGCTATCAGAAGTGCCCGCACCTCGGCTGCCGTGTGCCCGAGTGCAAGAGCAGCCAGTGGTTCGAGTGCCCGTGCCACGGCTCGCAGTACAACCGAGTCGGTGAGAAGAAGGCCGGCCCTGCCCCGCGCGGTATGGACCACTTCGCCATCGAGGTTTCGGCTGCCGGCGATGTCATCGTCGACACGTCGCTGGTGATCAACGGTCCGCCGTTGGGCACCAACACCACCGGCCAAGAGGCCGAGGGTCCGCACTGCATCACCGGTGGCGGAGGTTCCCACTGATGCTCGCTCTCAACACCACCGCTGTCGCCTGGGTGATCCTGTCGGTCATCCTGCTCGGGTGGATCGCCTACTACATCCTCAACAACGCCGGCGCCCGGCGCGAGTTGGGCTCCGAAGTGGAGATGGCGCCCAACCGCAAGCCGTACTACGACGACGACACCCTTGAGGGGCCGCGCCTCGAGCGCATGCAGTTGCTCGGTGTGCTGCTGCTCATCACCATGGTGATCGGCCTGCCGCTGTACTGGGTGCTCGAGCCCGGCCGCCAGGCGGGTGCGCACGAGCGCCGTCGCGAAGAGTTCTACAACTGGGGCTACCAGTTGTTCGACGTCACGGCCAACAACGGCTTCAACTGCGCCGGCTGCCACGGCGGCATGAAGGGCACTGGCGGCGTCGCCGAGTACAGCATCACCGACCCGGTCACGGGCGAAGTGAAGGCTGTCAACTGGTACGCCCCAGCGCTCAACACGGTCTTCTACCGGTTCAGCCGCGACGAGGTGGAGTTCATCCTCAACTACGGTCGTCCGTTCTCGCCGATGGCCGCCTGGGGTGCGCCGGGTGGTGGCCCGATGACCACCCAGAACATCGACACCCTCATCGTCTACCTCGAAGAGATCCAGATCGAACCCGAGGGCTGCGCCGAAGGCGCCGACACCTTCCCGAAGGACGCCGACCCCTACATCTGCGACGGCGCTCAACTGCCGCAGGCCAACCGCGACGAGATCCAAGCCGCGGTGGATCAATACTTGGCCGCCAACCCTGGTGCCAGTGAGGGCGAGGCGTTGTTCAACCTCGAGCTCGGCAGCGGCGCTTATAGCTGCGCACGGTGCCACACCCAGGGCTGGAGCTACGGCGACCCCGGCGTCACCGCCCAGGGTGGCATGGGCTGGAACCTCACCGGTGGCTCCACCGCTGCTCACTTCGCCAGCGAGGCCGACATGATCTCGTTCATCAAGGCCGGTTCGAAGAACGGCTTCCGTTACGGCCTCCAGGGCCAAGGCTCGGGCAAGATGCCGGGCTTCGGTCACATGCTCACCGACGAGCAGATCAAGGCCATCGTCGAATACGTCCGGAGTCTGTGATGAGTGCACTGCTCGCCATCAACTGGGAGCCCGAGCTTCGCGGCATCCTCATCGTCATCATCTCGGTCACCGTGCTTTGCGGCAGCGTGTACCTCATCCTCGGCACCAACATGGGTGCCCGGCTGGGGTTCCTCGTCTCGCTGGCAGCGCTGGCCGGCTGGATGTTCATCATGGGTGCCATCTGGTGGTCGTACGGTCAGGGCCTGAAGGGCACCGACCCGTCGTGGCAGCCGGTTGCCAGCCAATCGGTCATCCGCGACCCAGGCGTGCTCGACGACGTCGGCATCATCGGCTCGGGCTACTCGCCCACCGATTCGAACACCGAGAACGCGGTGCAGATCCAGGGCCTGATGGGCGAGAACGGCTGGTCGAAGCTCGACCCAGCGCTCCCCGGCTTCCAGCAGGCCGGTTCTGCGGCGACGGTGTTCATGGAAGAGTCGGGCGCACTCGCTGCTGGTGAGTTCACCGTGGTGAACGTGTTCGACAAGGGCGGCGACCGTTACCCCACCCTGTTCGGTGGTTCGGTCGACTTCCTGGCGTTCTTCCACGACTCGCACTACGTGGTGGTGGAAGTGGCGCCGCTGGTGCCACAGCGCACCGAGCCCGGCCGCGCCCCGGCCCGCCCGATCATCGACGAGAGCCGCTCGCACGAGTACATCTACATGGTGCGCGACATGGGCAACAAGCGTGTGCCCGCCGCTGTCATCACCATCGCGTCGCTCGTCATGTTCCTCGTGCTGTGCTGGCTGCTGCACCGCCGCGACCGCTACGTGAGCGCCAACCGCTCGGCGCTGCCGGCGAAGGCCTGAGCCCGTGGGCCAGTACCTGCCGGTCGTTGCGCTGATGGTGCTTGCAGTGCTCTTCGGAGCACTGAGCTTCTTCGCATCCGGCTTGCTGGCACCCCGGCGTCCGTCGGCGGCGAAGGAAGCCCCGTACGAGTGCGGCATCGTGCCCAGTCGCGAGACACCCGAACGCTTCCCGGTGACCTTCTACGTGGTCGCGATGCTGTTCATCATGTTCGACATCGAACTGATCTTCATCTACCCGTTCGCCGTCGACCGGGCGTATCTCGGTTCGTTCGCGTTCTGGGAGATGATTGCGTTCAGCGTGGTGTTCTTCTCCGCGTTCGTCTACGTCGTGGCCCGTGGAGCACTCGACTGGGGCCCGGTGCAACGGCAGGTGAAGATGGGCTCGGCGCTCTCGGCCGAGCGCACGAGCACCAGCACCATCCGCCGCGTCGGCCTCGAAGGTCGTCCCGAGCAGGAGACCGCCGCCTGACATGAGCCTCGTTCGCGACATCCAAGAGCAGGGCTTCGGCGGCATTCCGCACAACGCCATCACGGCCAAGCTGGAAGACCTGGTGAGCTGGGCGCGCAGCCGCAGTTCGTGGCCTGCCTCGTTCGGCCTTGCCTGCTGCGCCATCGAGATGATGGCCACCGGTGCCGCCCACTACGACCTCAGCCGATTCGGCATGGAGGTGTTCCGCGCATCGCCGCGTCAGGCCGACATCATGATCGTGGCCGGCCGGGTGAGCCAGAAGATGGCCCCCGTGTTGCGCCAGGTGTACGACCAGATGATGGAGCCGAAGTGGGTCATCAGCATGGGCGTGTGCGCCAGCAGCGGCGGCATGTTCAACAACTACGCCATCGTGCAGGGCGCCGATCAAGTGGTGCCGGTCGACGTTTACGTCCCCGGATGCCCGCCCTCCCCCGACGCTCTGATCTACGGCATCATCAAACTGCAAAACAAAATCAAGCACCAAGGCTGGAGCCGCGATCAGATGGCGCTCATCGAACTGAAGCCCCGCGTCGTGGAGGACATGTAATGAGTTTCGAAGTGTTCCGCGACGTGGCCAAGCCCATCATCAGCGGCTTCGGCATCACCGCCCGCCGCTTGGCCAAGCCCAAGGTCACCGTCCAGTACCCCGACGAACGCCGCGAGCAATTCCCCCGCACCCGCTGGCGTCACGTCCTTACCCGCTTCGATAGTGGACTGGAGCGGTGTATTGGTTGCTCGCTCTGCGCCGGCGCATGCCCCGCGCGGTGCATCTACGTCGAAGCCGCCGAGAACACCGACGAAGAACGGTACAGCCCCGGCGAGCGATACGCCGTCCGGTACGAGATCAACATGCTCCGGTGC
>DMQJ01000532.1:0-10083 GCA_003455715.1 Acidimicrobiaceae bacterium
GCTGCGTGAACACCAACAGCACCAGGGCGGTGCTGCCGATTGCCGCCAGCAGTGCCAGCACACTGGCGCCGGCACCCGGGGCCGCTGGCGCCGGCGCCAGCTGGCGTACCAGCGATTGCCGCACGACACCGCCAGCGGACAGGAAGGCATGGGCCTTGTAGAGGGAGTGGCCGACCAGATGCAGCAGCGCCATCTCCCACAGGCCCAGTCCGCACTGCATCAGCATGAATCCCATCTGGGCACAGGTGGACCAGGCCAGCATCACCTTCACGCTGATGCGGGTCGTCATCACCAGCGCGGCGATTGCGGCCGTCAGACCCCCGACGACGACCAGCAGCGCCATCGCCAGCGGCACCTCGGCCACCAGCGGCGCGAGCCGGATGAGCACCAGTCCGCCGAGGTTGACGACGCCGGCATGCAGCAGCGCCGACACGGGCGTGGGTGCCTCCATCACCTGGATGAGCCAGCCGTGGAAGGGAATCTGCGCGCACTTCAACACGGCAGTGACCACCAGCAGAACGGCGCCTACACGAGCCGCCGTGGGAAGCGAGCCGTCGACGGTGGCGGCGGCGACGATGCCGTCGATGCGGAGCGTGCCGTAGGCGGTGACGAACGCGACCGCTGCGCCCACCATGCTCACGTCGGCGGCGCGGGCGAGGAGGAACTTCTTGTGCGCCACCGCCACCGCCACCGGGCGCTCGCCGTAGAAGGTGAGCAAGCCGTGCATCGCCAAGCTGGTGGCCGCCCATGCGGCGATGAGCACCGCGAGGTTGTTGGTGATCACGACCACGAAGACCGCAGCAACAGTGGCCAGCAGCCGCACGTTGTACTCACGTTGCCGGGGGTCGCCCGCCATGTAGTGCTTCGAGTAGCGCACCACCACCCACCCGATGAAGCTCACCAACAGGGCCATCACCACGGTGACGGCATCCACGCGCACGAGAGCGTGTGACCATGTCGGCAAGCTGGATGCGAGGGTGGCAAGCACAGGTGTGATCCTCCGGTGGGTCGGTGGGTGGGCGACACGCCACTTTCCTCCGACGGCACTGTTCTGTCCAATACATGATTCTGTACGCTTCGTTCGTCTTGCACGAACAATTGGGAGACGCCGTGTCGCAGCTCAACTTCCACCACCTGCGCTACTTCTGGGCAGTCGCCAAGGAGGGCAACCTCACCCGAGCCGCCCGTCAACTGCATGTCTCGCAATCAGCGCTCTCGGCGCAGATCAAGCAGCTCGAAGCGCAACTCGGGCAGCCGCTGTTCCAACGCACGGGTCGCACACTCACCCTCACCGAGGCCGGCCAGGTGACGCTCGCCTATGCCGACAGCATCTTCGACACGGGCAACGAACTGCTGGAGGTGTTGCGCGGCGGCATGCGCGACGAACGGCAGGTGCTGCGCATCGGCGCCGTGGCCACCGGCTCGCGCAACTTCCAGGAGAACTTCATCCGCCCGGTGCTCGGCCGCGACGACGTGGCGTTGGAGCTCGTGTCGGGCAGCCTGCCCGAACTGCTGGCCCGGCTGCGTGTGCACTCGCTCGACCTCGTGCTGTGCAACCAGCGGGTGCACGCCAGCGCCACCGACCCATGGCGCTGCCGGCGCATCGCCCGCCAGCAGGTGAGCCTGGTGGGCCTACCGTCGGCACAACCGTTCCGTTTCCCCGACGACTTGGCCACAGTGCCGCTGCTGCTGCCCGGCCGCGACAACGAGTTGCGCCTCACCTTCGACCTGCGATGCCAGCAGCTGGGCCTGCGGCCGCGGGTGCGCGCCGAGGTCGACGACATGGCGTTGCTGCGCCTGCTGGCCCGCGACTCGGGCAGCGTGGCGTTGATGCCCACGGTGGTGGCGCAGGACGAACTGCGCACCGGCCGCCTGGTGGAATTGGCCGTGGTGCCCGACCTGTACGAGAACTTCTACGGGGTCACGGTGCAACGGCGTTTCGAGCCGCCGCTGGTGGCCGAGCTGCTGGCCCGACCCGAGCACGACGTGCTGACGCCCCCACCAGCGTGACGGCGATCGCCATGCGCGTCAGCGGTCGAGCGCACCCTTGCCGGCGAGGATCTTGTCGCGGAACTTGATGATGCGCGCCACCTTGGTGGCCGACGTCTTCGCCGAGTTGAGCGCGTACACATAGCTGCGCTGGCGGCCGGGGGTGAGCAGAGCAAACGCTTGCGCCAGCTCAGGGTCGGTCTCCAACGCGTCGACCAACTCGTCGGGTAGTTCCAACTCGCGCTCTACCTTCGGCGGCTTGATGCCTTGCTCGGCGTAGGTCATTGCCTCCGCTAGGTACTCGCGGATGATGGCCTCCATCGCCACGACCTGCGCGTTGTCGTCGAACTTGATGCAGTCGGGGTGCTGGCTGTTCTCGCCCTGCCCGATGAGCACGCCGTGCGGGTCTTTCATGAGGGCAGCGTTGAAGAAGGTGAGGCGGAAGTCGTCGCGGAAGGCGCCGAAGATGACGATGTTGCGGCCGGCGTGCATGTAGCACGGGTGACCCCACTTGGCGTGCTCCGACAGTCCGGCCTCGCGGCAGATGCGCCGTAGTGCGAGCAAGCCTTCCTGCCAGAACTTGGTGGAGCAGTCGGGCGTGGCGAAGCGGTCGCACCGGCCGCAACCGCTCTCGAAGAAGTGCTCCACATTGGTGATCATCATGAGCGGTCCTTGCGCGATGGGCCGGGGCTGGGTGATGACGGTCGAAGCTAGTGTGCGCACCACGTTGGCGACGACGCGACGAGTCGGGAGGAGATCGCGTGGGGCTGTTCAAGAGATCGCGGCAGGAACCTGCTGCAGCGCCAGCCAGTGGGTCGTCGGGCGGTCGGCCAGCCCAGTTCGGCCACGCCGCATTCGACCCGGCCGACGTGGAAGACGCTCGCCGCGGTCACCCGGTGGTGGGGCTCGAACAGTTCGCACAGGCACGGGGTCTGCGCTTCCTCCCGCAGGCGGTGTACGGCGTGTTCGCATCCACGCAACCCGCGTGGCCCAACTACACGTTCAACGTGTGCATCGGCGCACTGCCCGGTCGCCGCTTGGGCCTCATCAGCCACGAGCTGCTGGAGCTCGAGGCGCACGAGGGCAGCGTGCAAGAGGGGGGCGCCCTTTACGACGTGCGCGTGATGACCACCCGTTCGGCGTCGTCGTTTCTCGGGGTGGAGAAGGCGCCACCCAACGAGCCGTTCGCGGCCAACGCGGCGTGGGTGCCCACCACGTCGGTGCACGCCCGCACACCCGAGACGGCATCGTTGCCGCGCATTGTGGTGAAGCGCACGGTGATGCAGGGCCTGATGGCCGACCCCGTGCTCGATCAGTACGGCCTTCCCGGCTACATGATGCCCGGCGGTCGTTCGTTCGATGACGCGTTCGTTCGTGCGATCGCCCAGTGCCTCAGCCCGTTCCTCAGCCAGCGTCACGACCCGTGGATCCGCCTCGTGGTCACCCATGGCAGCGTGGCGTTGACGGTGAACGGCTACCGCGCCGACTCCAGCGACCTCGACCACTTGTCCACTGCCGTCGCGGGCATCGCCGAGGCGCTCGCCGGGCTGCAGCCGGTGGCCGCTCCGGTGCCGTTCACCACCTACGGACCGCTGGCCGGTACTGCTCCGTGGCCGCAGGGCATGCTGCGCCCGCACCCGCTGTACGTGGGGCAGTACGCCGCGGAAGCGCAGCGGCTGGGCATGCACAACGAAGACGTCACCCATCTGCTCGCCGTGGCTCCTCGCCGGGCCCTGCCCGGGCTGCCCTCGGGTGTGCTGGCCGGCACCTTCCCCGGCACCGCTGCACCGTGCCGTCTGGTGTGGACCGAGCAGGGAGGCCGTATGTCCGGCACGGTGCGCGGCGGCGCAGTGTTCGTCGCCGCCCCCGGTGCCACGACGCAGATCGGTGGTGACGCCAACCAGAACACCGGTGTCACTACCGAGGTGGCCGACGGGCTTGCCTACTGCTGGATGCGCACGCGGTCGACCGGCACACTCGAGGCCGACCAGCTGGTGGCCGCGCTCGGCGCAACGCTGCGAGCCAACGGATTGGTGGCACTGTGAGCCAGGCGACACGGGGGGCCATCGCATGATCGGGTGGATGATCGCAGTGCATCGCAAGACGGGTTGGAAGAGCCGGCCGGCGTCGGCTTCCTCGTCGCTCGGGGCGCTGGTGGCGCAATGGCAGGGTGGGCCGGCGGCCATCGACTGGTTGCGCGACCTCACCCACACCGACGACGCCGTCGACCTCGGCGGTAACGGCTACCCGCTGCGCATCACAGCGAAGGCCGGTGCGGTGCTGCCGGTGGTGGAGGCTGGCCCGCCGTTCGAGAACAAGCAGTGGCAGTCCGACCCTGGCGATGTGCTCACCGATCAGTGGGTGGGCCACACCGTGTTCAACACGGAGGTGGCGCGCGCCTGCGCAACCGACGAGTGGCTGATCGTCGAGATCTGGGACGAGAGCTAACCCTGCGAGCCGCGGCGACGCCTCCCCACTCGCCAACGCTGTCACGGAATCTCGCAGCCGATGCGAGATTCGGTGCCAGCGTGCAGTGGTGGCGGGTCAGCCGAGCAGGAACGAGGCGATGCGTTCGCCGATCACCACTGCGGGGATGTTGGTGTTGGCCCGCGGCACTTGCGGCATCAGCGACACGTCGCCCACCACCACGTGCTGCATGCCGTGCACATGGCCCGTGGGGCCGCACACCGACGTGGCCGGGTCGACGCCCATCGGGGTGGTGCCCACCGGGTGGTAGTAGTGCATCACGTCGCGCCGAATCGCCGCGTCGGACAAGTCACGCGCCGGTTCGGGCAGCAACACATCGGCGAGGGCCGACTGCGAGAGCAACTCCTCGGCGAGCACCAAGCCGTCTCGCAGCACGGTGATGTCGTGGTCGTCGGGGTCGGTGAGGTAGGCGTGGTCGATGTGCGGATGGGCCTCGGGGTCGGGCGACACGATGTCGACGCGCCCGCGGCTGCGCGGGGTCATGCACGCCACCTCCACCAAGGCTCGACCGTCGGTGAGGGTGGTCTGCGTCGACGCGCACACCGGAAACAGGTGCGTGTCGTACAGGCCGTCGGTGGCGAGCGACGAGCGCGACTTCCCGAGGGTCTGCTCCTCGGGCACGAACCCTCGCGCCGACTCGTGCTCGATGGCCCGGCGCAGGTCGTCGACCATCTCGCGGCCAGCATTCACCATCGGGTGGTCGTGCAAGTTGCTGCCGACGAGCGGCGACTCCACCACCGGCGTCACGCCCACACGGCGCAACCGGTCGGGGTCGCCCACACCCGACCGCTGCAGAATGGCCGGCGTGCCGTACACCCCCGCGGCGAGCACCACGGTGTCGCCACCGATGGTGACGGGCTGGCCGTCGACGACCGCATGCACGACTGCTCCGGTTGCCGTCTCTTCCACCCTGTCGACGATCGCCCTGTCGATGATCGACAGGTGGCCACTGTCACGAACCGGGTCGAGGTAGGCGAAGGCGCTGTTCCAGCGGACGCCTTCGAACACGTTGACGGTCTCGAGGCCGAAGCTCTCGTTGGCATCGAGATCGCACAGGTCGCTGGCGATGCGCCAACCGGCAGTCTCGGCAGCCACCAAGCACCGAGCATGGAACGGACCGGCCTCCTCGGGTTGGTAGGCGCGCACCCGCATCGCGGCCAGCGCTGCGGCAAAGAACGGACGGAGTTCGTCGGTGGCCCAGCCGGGCACTCCCCACGCGTCGTAGTCGCTGCGATGACCCACCGCCGCAATAGCGCCGTTGTGTGCCGAGCAGCCGCCCATGATGCGGGCCCGCTCCCAGGTGAACGGGGCACGGCCGGGCAGCGGGCCGGAGGTGTAGCCCCAGTCGTGCGAGGTGGCCAGGGCGGTGGCGTCGAGGATCTCCTTCGGCCACCGGCCGCTGCCGAACGGCCCGTAGTCGGGCCCGGCTTCCACCAGCAGCACGTTCACCCCGGCCGCGGCGAGACGACCGGCCACCGCTGCACCCGAGGAACCGCCACCCACCACGACGACGTCGGCGGAATGTGTCGTTGCGCGCTGCGTTGCTGCCATGACCGCGCAACCTACCGCAGCGCGCCTCACCGCCGTCTTCTGGGGCTGGATCGTTCGCACTTCCGATCGAATCCGCGCGCCAGAACCGGACACGCCCGGGTTTAGTCCGTCGCCTCCGCGCATGGCCAGGCGACCTGTGCCGCCTGGCTCCAGAACTCCGGCGGCACCTCGCGCTCGAACACCGCGTCGCCGCCGTAGTAGTCGATGTGCACCAGCCGCAGCACTCGGGCGGCGAAGTCGACTTCGATCATGCCGAGGATGCGATTGAAGGTGAGCCCACCCACGTCGATTCTGACCAGATCAGTGTCGGTGGGCAACCGGTCGACCGTACCCACCAACCCCCGCCATGGCGGGCAGAACCCCACCTCGTGGTCGGCCTCGTCGAGAACGGAGACCAGCAGCGTCTCCCACGTCTCGGCAGCGGGCACGTCCACACGCCGGACGCTACCTGAGGCAGTCAGCGGCTGAACTGCATCACCCAGTTCACTTCCCAGTCGGCGTCGGCGGGGCGGCGGAACGATTGCGACCAGCGTGCGGAGTTGGGCGTGATCTCGTCCCACACGAATCGCACCCGAATCGGCTCGCCACCAAACTCGTCGTCGCCTTCGAAAGTGCCGACGCCGTTCTCGAAGCAGCCGACCACCGGCGGCTCGAGTCGACCGGTGAGGTTGGTGGACCAGTAGATCGACCACTGGCGAGTCTGCTGGTCGAACAGGCGCAGCGCCATCCCCAATGCCCCGATGGCGGGCATGGAGGCCTCCTCCAAGTTGCCGACCCCGCCAAGGATGGGAGCGCACGTTGCGGTGCCGTCGAACTCTTCCCATTGGTCGCTCCCCACGAGGCGATCCACGAGGCGTCGATGGTGCACCCTCCAGGTTCCGAACTCGAAGTTGAAGTCGTCCGACATTGGTTCTCCTTACTTGACAGTGTGCTGTCAATCTGGCAGATCGACAGCACCCTGTCAAACTGGATACGCTTGCCATGTGCCTTCGACGAACCCACCCACGCCGCTCGACCCGCGGGTCGACGCCTACCGACTACTCATCGCCGACATCGCCGAACTCGTCGGGCGATCGCGCTCCACCAGCGACGCCATGGCACGCGAGGTGGGCCAAACCGTGGCGCGCTGGCACGTGTTGAGCGTGCTGTCGGGTGAGCCCCAGTCGGTGGCCAGTGCTGCGCGTCGGCTGGGTTTGGCCCGCCAGAGCGTGCAGCGCGTGGCCAACGAGTTGCTGGCCGAGCGCCTGGCGATCGCCACACCCGACCCCAACGATGCACGCGCACCGCTGCTGCAGCTCACACCTCGCGGCACCGCCCTCGTGGCCGATCTGTACGAGCGCTCCGACAGCTCCCGCACCGAGTTGGTGCAGCGCGCCGACGTGTCGCTCCGACAGCTCACCGCTGCCCGCAACACCGTGCGCGCGCTCATCAATGCCTTCGAGGCCGTCGACGACTGAACGACGTGCCGACTCCAGGCCGAGGTCAGGCCGGTCGCTCGTCGCTGGGAAGGGCTCGGTGCGCAGCCCACGCTCGGCGACACTCCGCTGCAGTGCCGGTGGGATTCGCCGCGTGCCAGGCCTTGGTGAAGCGGTTGAACTCCAGGCTCGCCGACTGCGGCGGCAGTTCGGTGCCCACCGTCTGATGCCAATGGGTGATGGCATCGCCGAGGGTGGCCTCGCCGGCCAAGAGGAACGCTCGCATGTGCCCGTTGAATCGGAAACCTGGCCCGACGTACTCGGTGAAGAACTCCCTCAGCGCTTGAGTCGACCGTTGCCCCACAGGTATCAACGTCTCCAAGGTGAGCGGCCCCTCAAGCTGAGCGCTCGCTGCGCGACGGGTTGCTGCGGGCGCGGCCGCTCGCCGCGGTGATGACGAGTGAACTCGGCCCGCCAAGCGTGCCCCTAACCGCTCGACGAGGTCGGCCTTGGGGCCTGCGGCGCTGACTCCCAGGCGCCGGGCGAATGGCTGCACCTCCGCCATCGTGTAGTACCACCGGCGGAATTCGTGCTCGGTCATCGCCTCATCGAGTTCCGGACGACCCGCCACCGCGTCGATGGTACCGCCCGACGAATGGTTGCCCGGCGGCACCGGCTGTTGCGGATCCTGCCCTCACGCAGTCGGGCAGACTGACGACATGACGATCTTCACCGGCAGCGACGACTTCGAGGGCGCGACCTTCGTGCGCACGAGTTTCAAGGGCGCCACGATGCGATCGTGCGACGTCAGCAACGTGACGATGCGCAGCGTCGATGTGGGCGGGCTCGACATCGACAGCCACGACCTGTTCTTCGGCACCCTCATCGTCAACGGGGTCGACGTGGTGCCGTTGGTGGAGGCCGAACTGAACCGGCGGTTCCCCGGCCGCGAGCTACAGAGCGCGCAAACACCCGAAGGTCTCCGCGACGCGTGGGTGGCCGTGCAGGCGGCGTGGGCGGAGACCGTGGCAGCCACACCCTCCGACCTCGTCGATGCCCACGTCGACGACGAGTGGTCGCTGGCCCAAACCCTGCGCCATCTCACTCTGGCCACCGACGCCTGGCTGCGCGGCGGCATCATGCGGCTGGACCAGCCGTTCCACGAGATCGGCCTCATCTTCACGGGCGCGGACCGCATGGGCTTCGACATGTCGATCTTCCGTCCCGACACACCCACCTTCGACGAGGTCCTCGCCGTGCGCGCCGAGCGCCAGCAACTGGTCACCGACTTCCTCGCTACCGCAACCCCCGAGCTACTCGCCGAGGAGCGCGCCAACCCTTGGGGCGGCGACGACTGGAAGCCGACGGTTGGCGATTGTGTCCGAGTGATCCTCGAAGAGGAGTGGGCGCACCTGCGCTACATCCGGCGCGACTTGGCGTTGCTCGGGTGAAGCCCGCCGCCGCGGCGCTCAGCGCAGCTCGTCGAGGACGGCGTGCAGCTGCGCCCGTCGGGAGATGCCGAGCTTGCGATAGGCGATGGTCAACTTCGACTCGACGGTCTTCTTCGAGATGAAGAGGCGAGCCGCAATGTCGCGGTTGGTATGCCCTTCCGATGCGAGCATCACAACCCCGCGCTCGGCCTCGGTGAGGGTGTTGCCGGCAGGCACCCGGCTCTCCACGCGTACTCTCTCGGCGAGAATCGTCGAGCGCCAGGCGTCCGCGGCCAGAGCGCCGCGCCGCTCAGCCCCACGTGGCGAGCAGGGCGTCGAGCTGGGCGAACGTTTCGTGGGTCGCGTCCGCGGCGCCGCCGGCTTCCTCCAGGGCTTCCTTGGAGGGGAAGACCTCGCTCATCACCAGCAGGGTGCGGCCGTCGTGCTCCTCGAAGGTGACGATGGTGACGGAGCTGTGCTCCGCGCCTTCCTCGTTCGTCCACACGATGCGCACGGCCGGCACCACCTCCACGTAGCGCCCATAGAAGTCCATCCCCTCGCCGAAGTTGAGGCGGTAGGTGCCGCCGGTGCGCACGTCCATCTCGCAGTCGTGCAACGTCATGCCCATCGACTTCGGCACCCACCACTGGCGGAACAACTCCGGGTTCGACCAGGCCTCGAACACCAGGCGTGCCGGCGCGTCGAACCAGCGGGTGACCACGATCTCCCGGTCGCCCCGCTGCTCCACCTTCGTGCGGCTCGCGTTGGCGTCACCCGTGCTACTCGCGTCCATCCTGCTGTTCCTTCCGTTTGAGTTCCTCGACCACACGGTCCAGTTCGTCGAAGCGGGCGTCCCACAGTGCGTGGTAGGCGTCGATCCACGCGCGCACCTCGTCCAGCCGCTGCCGGCCGACCCGGCAGTACCGCACCCGGCCCACCTTGCGGGTGGTGACCAGGCCTGCGCTCTCCAGCACGCCGACGTGCTTGCGCATGCCGGTGAGCGTCATGTGGAACCGCTCGGCGAGGTCGGTGATCGACGCCTCCGACCGGCCGAGCTGTTCGAGCACACCGCGACGGGTGCCGTCCGCCAACGCGGCGAACGCGGCGTCGAGTTCGGTGTTCGACCGATACTGAACCATCAGGTTCAGTATTGCACAGACCCGACGGGCCGTCCAGGCACATGGCCGCGGCGGGTCAGAATGGCGGGGGCC